>JAFTMM010000016.1 GCA_017452405.1 Clostridia bacterium
CATTTTAACGCGCGGATTAGCTTCACCGAGAGAAGCTTTCGCGGCGGTTTCAAGCACGTCCACAGGCACGTTCCAGAAGTTCGTCCAGATATTATAACTGTCGCGGTCGCGCGCTGTTACGTCACCGCTTACGCCGGCAAGAGTTAGTAACGCCTTGATAGCCTTGTCGTATTTACCTTCGGCAGAGAATTTGGCTTTGACGCTGTCTGCGGAAATTACTCCTTCGCTCACGCATTCTTCCAGCGTTGCGGTCATTCTGTCGCACGACTTTTTATTGTGACGGAAGCACCAATCGGCTATAATAATGAGAGCGTCTTTGTCAAAGCCCATTTTAAGCCACTCTTTAACGTAAGTTTCGGCATAATAATCAAGGTGATTGAAACTTACGTCAAGTTTGATGAGCAGTTCTTTAGTCAGAGCAAGCAGGGAAGAGCGGTTTGCTTTATACTCCTCAATTTCTTTAAGCTCAATCAATCCGTCGGCATGATAACGTGTAAGTACGGTATCAAGTCCTTTCATCTCGCCGTATACACCTGAAGCGACGGCAAGTACCGTTCCGCTAGCAAAGCCCATTTCCTCCGTCCATTTGCGGTAAAGTCGCACGTCGTCGAAGTCCTGCGCGCGTCTTGTTTTAAGCGCTTTTAAAACCTTCGATACGTCGTCCGAAATTACATCAAAGGTGGAAAGCTTGCTTTCAACGTCAGCGGTCGTTCGGCAACCCTCGCGCGCAAGATTACGCGCAACCGTAACGATATACTTCCAATGCACGGTTTTGCCTTTCAGCCTAACGCAGTATGCGATTACCGACAGCATAGCTTCTACTTCGAGATGATAGTCTTCAATAGCTGAATAGTATTCGTTCAACTCGCTAGGTAGGAAGTCCCTACTGGGAAGCATACGCATAAGCATTTCGTTGAACGAAGCGTATTTTTTCTTGGAAAAAGTCTTTTGCGAGGGACGAACGTGACGGGCAGGCGCATACTCTATCTCGTACGGCGGTACTGCTGAAATACGCACGAGTCCTTGTTTTTCCCAATAGGAAAAAGCCTCCATAACCTCGTCCTCGGTAATTCCAAGCAGTTTAGCCATACGTTCCGCGCTGTTGTCTTGCTGACCGTTGCCCTCTGCGAGCATTTTGCCGTAAATATATACCTTAGTGTAACCTTCAGGCGCAAAGGGCATAAATTCCAGCACGAAAATATTGTCAAGTTCAATACTTGACTTTGCTGAAAGTTCGCTACTGAGTCTGGTAAATCCCATTTTGTTTGCCCTTTATGCCTTTCGGTTCTTGATTATTCCGCTTCAGTCTGCTATAATAATAACAGCTACTCGGTAAACTACAATATAACATAAATCGCGGTAGTTTTACAAGCAAATCGGGAGTAATTCGTATGAAATTTTTACATTTGGCAGATCTTCATATCGGCAAGCGTCTTGAAGGCAGATTGCGCCTTGACGAACAACGCGCCGTACTTGAAGAAATTGTGGAAATCGCGCGCGCAGAAAAAGTCGATCTTGCGCTTATCGCAGGCGACGTTTTTGACGTAGCGTCGCCCTCTGCGGAAGCTAAGCGCGTATTTTACCGTTTTGCTCTCGACCTTGCAAGTCTTTGCCCCGTAATAGCTATTTCCGGAAATCACGACTCCTCCGCAGATTTGTCTGCGCCGAGTGAAATAGCCGAAGTGGCGGACATTCGTCTTATAGGACAATGTACGGCTTTAAGTTTGGTTATAGCAGGAGAAAAGTTAAACTTATCCGCAGTTCCGTATCCCGACGACGCAGTATTGCGCTCCTTTGAAGGCGAGTATACGGACAAGGTACGCGCTCTTATCGCGCAGTATACGTCGCACTTCGTTAGTGGCGAGAACAATATTTTGCTGTCGCACCTGTTTATGACGGGAGGCGCGGAAGGTTCGGACGAGAACACCCTCGGTCCTGCAAGAATGTTGCCTAAGACCGTACTTCCTGAAAACTGCTACTCCGCTCTTGGTCACGTGCATAAGCCCATGACGGTTAGCGCTTCACGCAAGGCGTACTATTCTGGCAGTCCGCTTGCGTATCATTTTGACGACGAAGGGGAAAAGAGCGTAATCATATGTGAAATGACTAGCGGTCAAATTGCAAACTTCCGCAGAATTCCTTTGCGCGCAGGCAAAAAACTCGTGGTAGAGGAGGTAACGGACGTTCCTTCTGCCATAACTGCGCTTGAACGCAACGCAGGCAATCTCGTTAAACTGCGCTTGTACTCCGACGAACCGCTTTCCGTTTCCGAAACCAAAACGCTACGCGCGCACGAGAGTTTCATTAAGCTTGAACCCATTACGTCGGTAAAGACAATATCGAGTGAGGGTGTAAGCGTAAAAACTCGAACGGATGCAGAACTTTTCGAAGCGTATTACGAAAGCTATTATAAAGAAAAACCGCCCAAGGAAATCGCTACGCTTTTTGCGGATATTTTAGCTGAAGCAAAGGGGGAGAAATGAGACCGTTATACATAAAACTCGAAAACATCAACTCCTTTCGTGAAGAACAGACGGTGGACTTTGAAGCGCTTACGAGTGGAGAAAAAATTTTCTGCATATCCGGCGATACCGGAAGCGGAAAGTCTACCATATTTTCGGCAATTCTTTTAGCGTTGTATCACAAGCCAAAGGGAGGCAAAATTGAAGAATTTATTAATCTTTCTGCAGAGAAAGGAAAAATCGAATTTAGCTTTGAAGAAAAAGGCGTGCGCTACGTCGTTAAAAGAGTGATCGCAAAAAATTCCAACGCAAACAGAATTTCGCTTAGCGCCGACGGTGAAATAATAGCGTCGGGCGACGAGGTATACGCTAAAATATTAGAAATTATAGGACTTGAATGCGATCAATTTACGCAGATAGCCTTGCTTGAGCAAGGCAAGTTCGGGCGATTCTTAGAGCATAAGCCTGCTGAGAGAAGCAAAACCTTGAGCAAAATTCTTTCACTTGAACGTCTTAGTGGACTATATAGTGTAGCAAATAAAAAACTTAATTCGGTCAATAACGATATTAATAGTTTTAACTCGCGCCTTTCTCAAATGGAAAAAGACGGTTTGACGAAGGAACGACTTAAGGAACTCAAATCGGGAATAAAACCGCTTAAACTTAACGTTGAAAAACTTAAAAAAGAGCGTGACGAACTGTCTGCGCTTCTTTCTTCGGAGGAAAATAAACGCAAGCTTCACGAGGAAATTAAAAGGCTCACCGTAAGTCTGACGGAGGCTAAGAACAAAGCGCTCTCTGCAGAAAGGCAACTGAATGACTTACGCGCACTCAGCGCAGATCCCGACAAAGAGCTTGCCGAAACGATACAAAAAGAAGAAAGCCTGAAAGCAGTTCGAAGCGTAGCCGTGCAACTCAAAAAGGATATTAATTCTAAAACGGTTGAGCTTACCTCGTCCAGACAAAAATATACTGAACTAAAATCCAAGCGTGATGCGTTAGCCGACGAACTTGCTAAAAGTCTGAATTCAGACGTAGATAACGCCGTCGCTCTCATACTTTCGGTTAAAAAAGAAGGAGACGAATGTCCCGTATGCGGAGGACGGATTACCGCAAGTGAAAAGACGGGCGGTGGAGCTATTGATCGCGCGGATAAAGAGCGCAAGCTGGCTACGCTTGACGCAGATATTGCTAACATTGTCAAAGATGGCAAGCGCATAGCAAGCGAGACGGAGGCGCTCAAAAAAAGATTTGACGTCGAAGTTAATCCTTACGGTGACGTAGACGTCAATCTTGCCCAAGCAACCGATAGGCGAAAAGCTCTGGAAAAAATAAAGTCAGACTTCGCAAAAGCGCAAACGGAACACGCCGAAAACAAGTCAAGATTGGATACGCTCAAAGCTGAACTTGACGGCAAAGGCAAAGACTCTTACGACGAGGCGCAAGGCGCGCTCCTTTCCGAAAAGAGTAAAGCCGTATCAAACGAGCTTGAAAATGCGCTTAAAAAACTCAGCGCAGACGAAAGGGAAATCGAGCGTATAACTGAGTCCCTAAAAGATAGGGAAGTATATGAAAAAACACTCAAAGACTTAGCCGTAAAACAAAAAAATCTCACAAAACTCGTAACGATTTTTTACGGCGATGGCTTTTCTAAATTTGTTGCAGAAGAATATATCAAGGACTTTACCGTTTCGGCTTCCGAAATTATGAACAAGCTTTCGGGCGGTAATTACACGCTCGTGTATGATGACTACGACTTTAAAATCCGCGACTTCCTGAATGAGAACAAGGAGCGTAAAGTCAAAACGCTGTCGGGTGGTGAAACGTTTCTTGCCGCGCTGTCCATTGCCGTATCCATTATCCGCTATATCTCAGCAGGCAAGAGTTTGGAATTTTTCTTCCTTGACGAAGGTTTTGGAACGCTACACGAAGAAGCTGTTGAAACGGTGGTAAGCGCTCTCCGAGAACTGTCTAAAGACGTTACGGTAGGCGTAATCAGCCACGTTGACGACCTCGTTGACCGCATTCCGTCACGCATACGCATTGTTCATGCAAACGACGATCACGGAAGTCTGGTGGAGTAATCGGAGGCAATCTATGAGATTGGACAAATTTTTTTCCGAACAAAAGATACTTTCGCGGAGGGAAGTGGGCGAGAAAGTCAGAAAGGGTTGTATTGCCGTGAACGGTAAGGTAGCAACCAAGAGCGACGTGAGTATTGACGAAAAGCGTGACGTAGTAACGCTTGACGGCGAAGTAGTGGAATATAAAAAATACGTCTACGTGCTTTTAAACAAGCCGTCGGGCTACGTCAGTTCCACCGAAGATCCGCGCGACAAGACCGTTCTTGAGCTTCTTCCAGATAACTTGCAAAGGCTGAAACTTTTTCCGTGCGGTAGGCTGGACAAAGATACCGTCGGACTCGTGATTTTGACCAACGACGGCGTAAGCGCTCATAACGCGCTATCACCCAAGCGCCACGTTGAGAAAAAATATTTTTTCAAAGTTGCTGACGAGTATTCAGATGAGGACAGTTTTGCGATCGAAAGCGGTATAACGCTCGCAGACGGATATGCTACCAAGCCTTGCAAGATCGAACGAATTGACAACAACAGCGGTTACATAACTCTCACCGAGGGAAAATATCACGAGATTAAACGGCTATTCGGAGCAAGAGGAAATAAAATTGTATTTCTAAAGCGCATTTCTTTTTCTTCCATAGTATTAGGCGATCTGCCGGAAGGCGAATGGAGATTTTTGACCGAGGAAGAAGAAAAGATATTTATAAGCGTTAAATAAAAATATCG
>JAFTMM010000017.1 GCA_017452405.1 Clostridia bacterium
AGACCTTAGTAAGGGTTCTAGGAGAGTCCGAGAACCCACCGCAAGGGTTCTCGACGCTTTTTGATCAAACTTTTTAGCGGAAAAGTTTGTAATGCCAAGTAATTATAAACGAAACTCACTTATTTACATTCAATAAGCTGGCTAATGTAAACTTATTCCAAAACCTTTTGATCAAACTTTTTAGCGGAAAAGTTTGTAATGCCAAGTAATTATACAGGTTAATCCTCACATATTTACATTCAATAAGCTGGCTAACGTAAACCTATTTCTACTTAAAAACATAAGGAAAAATTTTTATAATTTTTAGTGTTTTTTACTTGACAACCTATTGACGATTTTAGTATACTACATAGGCTGCACAATAGCGTGTAGTAATTTTACATGCGAACGGCGAAAGAGACCGGAGGTTACCGACTCGTCAAGAGACTTGGACGGAGCGGATAACTTCGGAGGACGCATAGGGACAATCCCGGTTCGCGGGCAAGCCTCGTGTAGCGTAATCGCTACGAAAAAGGGCGACGAGAGCGCCCTTGAAATTCGTAGTAAAAAAGACACGCACGAGAGGGTTGTCAAAAAAAGTCAAACGGAGGAATCAAATTAAATGGCAAGTCAAAAAATTCGAATCAAATTAAAGGCCTACGATCACGAGCTTCTCGACCAGAGCGCTCAGAGAATCGTTGACACCGTTAAAGCAACGGGCACTAAGGTCAGCGGACCGGTACCTCTTCCTACGGACAGAGAAGTAATCACCGTACTCCGCGCAGTACACAAATATAAGGATTCGAGAGATCAGTTCGAAATCAAAACTCACAAGCGACTCATAGACATATACAGTCCGTCGAGCAAAACGGTGGACTCGCTTATGAAGCTGGATCTTCCCGCAGGTGTGGATATCCAGATAAAACTGTAAGCAAGGAAGGCATAAGAAATGGAAAAAGCGATTTTAGGCAAAAAAGTCGGAATGACGCAGATCTTTTCCGAGAAAGGCGAAGCCGTTCCCGTTACCGTAGTAAAAGCAGGCCCCGTTACGGTTATCCAGCTTAAGACGGTAGAGAAGGACGGATACAGCGCGGTTAAAGTAGCGTTCGAAGACATTGAAAAGAGAAAGGTAAACAAGCCCGATATGGGACAGTTCAAGAAAGCGAACTGCTCTCCCAAGAGATACCTCCGCGAGCTTAAGCTCGACAAGACCGACTTCGAGATCGGTGCGGAAATCAAGTGCGATACTTTCGCTGCGGGCGATATGGTAGACGTAACCGGCATCACCAAAGGTCACGGCTTCAGCGGTAACATCAAGCGTTGGAATCACCACAGACTTAAAATGACTCACGGTGTAGGCCCCGTGCATAGAGAAGTAGGTTCGACCGGCGCGAACTCCACCCCTTCGAGAAAGATCAAGGGATTGAAGAGCCCCGGCCGTTACGGTCATGAACAGGTTACCATACAGAACCTTGAAATCGTCAAGGTTGACACTGCGCGCGACGTAATTCTTATTCGTGGCGCAGTACCCGGACCGAGAGGTTCGCTCTTAACAGTGAAGTCCACTGTTAAGAAGTGAGAGGGAGGTCAATAATGCCTAGTGTTAATTTATATAAACAGACCGGCGAAGTTGCAGGTAGCGTTACTCTCGACGACGTAGTATACGGCGCGCCCAGAAACGTTGCTCTCATCCACCAGGTAGTGGTTGCACAGCTCGCTAACAAAAGACAGGGTACGAAAAGCACACTCACCCGCTCGGAAGTAGCAGGTGGCGGAAGAAAACCTTGGAGACAGAAGGGAACGGGTAACGCACGTCAGGGTTCGATCAGAGCTCCCCAGTGGAAACACGGTGGCGTGGTATTCGCCCCGAAGCCCAGAGACTTCTCCCAGAAGATCAACAAGAAGATGAAGGAAGCCGCTTTCAGAAGCGCAATCAGCACCAAAGTGGCAGACGATCAGCTTAAAGTAGTAGACGAGATTAAAGTTACCGGTAAGACCAAGGAAATGGCAGCGGTTGTTAAGGCGCTCAACCTTGATCACAGAACGCTCTTCATCCTTACCGAAGGCGACGACCTCGTAGTACGCGCAGCCGGCAACCTCGAAAGAGTTGAAACGGTTAAGGCGGAACTCGTAAGCGTGCTCGACCTTATGAACTACACTGACGTAGTGCTTACTCAGGCGGCAGCTAAGCAGATCGAGGAGGCATACAAATAATGAACGCATACGATATAATCATTAAGCCCGTTCTCACCGAAAAGGCGTACGACGGTATCGCTAATAAGAAGTATTGCTTCTACGTAGACGTAAATGCGACCAAGACGGAAGTTAAGAACGCAATCGAGAAGATTTTCGAAGTTGAAGTAGAAAGCGTAAACATCGCAAACGTTCGCGGTAAGAAGAAGAGAGAGCGCGGAACGGTTGGCGTAACGGCAGCCCGCAGAAAGGCTTACGTTCAGCTCACCGAGAAATCGAAGACCATTCCGTTCTTTGACAGCTTAGGTTAAGGAGATAAGAAAATGGCAGTAAAGAGATTTAAGCCTATAACTCCGGGTACCAGATTTAAGACGGTTTCTTCGTTCGAAGAAGTAACCAAGTCCAAGCCCGAGAAATCCCTGCTCGTTGCTTTAAGACACACGGCAGGCAGAAATAACTACGGTCGTATCACCGTTCGCCAGCACGGCGGTGGAAACAAGACCAAATACCGTATCATCGACTTCAAGAGAAATAAGGACGATATCCCCGCAAATGTTGCGGCAATCGAATACGATCCCAACCGTACGGCGTACATCGCGCTTCTTCACTACGTAGACGGCGAAAAGAGATACATCCTCGCTCCCGTAGGACTCACCGTAGGCGATATGGTAATGAGCGGAAACTCTGCCGATATTAAGGCAGGCAACGCGCTTCCGCTTTCCGAAATTCCCGTTGGTACTCTCGTGCACAACATCGAGATGCAACCGGGCAAGGGCGGACAGATTGCTAAGACCGCAGGCGCTGCGGCTCAGCTTATGGCTAAGGAAGGCAAGTACGCAACGCTCAAGCTTCCCAGTGGTGAAATGAGATACATTCTCGCTCGTTGCAAGGCAACGGTAGGACAGGTAGGTAACCTCGACCACGAGCTTATCAGCCTCGGTAAAGCGGGAAGAAAGCGTCACATGGGCAGACGTCCCGAAGTGCGCGGTGTTGTAATGAACCCGAACGACCACCCTCATGGCGGCGGCGAAGGCAAGTCCCCTATCGGCAGACCTACCCCCGTTACCCCTTGGGGCGTACCTACGCTTGGTTACAAGACCAGAAAGAAGCGTAAGTCCAACAAGTTTATTATTAAGAGAGTAAACTAGGAGAGAGCAGATGTCAAGAAGCGTTAAGAAAGGCCCTTACGTAGATAAGAAACTCTATGGTAAGATTCAGGCTATGATAAACAATAACGAGAAAAAGGTCGTTAAGACCTGGTCGAGAAGCTCGACCATAATGCCCGACTTCATCGATTTCACGATTGCTGTACACGACGGACGCAAGCACGTTCCCGTATACTGCACCGAAGAAATGGTTGGACACAAGCTCGGTGAATTTGCGCCTACCCGCACCTTCCGCGGACACGGCGGCGATAAGACCACGAAGGGTAGATAAAAGGAGCAGACTATGGCAAAAAGAATGAGAGAAAAAGCCAAGGCGAGAGAGGAATCGAGAGATACTCGTCCTACCGCTACCGCTAAATATATCAGAATATCCCCTTCTAAGGCACGCGTAGTAATGGACGTAGTTCGCGGTAAGAGCGTTGTTGAAGCAATCGCAATCCTCGAAAACACGCCCAAGGCAGCAAGCCAGCCCCTCGTTAAGCTCATTAACAGCGCGGCTGCAAACGCCGAGAACGGAAAGGGACTTACCAAGGACGAACTCGTAGTTGCCGAAATTAAGGCAGACGCAGGTCCTATTTATAAGAGATACCAGCCCGTATCTAAGGGCAGAGCGCATTCGATCATGAAGCGCACCAGCCACTTCACCGTAGTGCTGGATAAGAAAGAGGAGGCGTAACACATGGGACAGAAAGTTAATCCTCAGGCTGTCAGAGTCGGAGTTATAAACGGATGGAGCGCGCAGTGGTACGCTAACAAGAAAGATTTCGCCAAGAACCTCAAACAGGACCACGATATCCGTACCTTCATTAAGAAGAAGTATTACAGCTACGGTATCTCTAAAGTGGTTATTGAGCGTAGCCAGAGCAAAGTAGTAGTTAACATCTACACCGGCAAAACCGGTATGCTTATCGGCACGAAGGGCGCAGGCGTTGAGCAGATAAGAGGCGAACTCAAGAAGCTCACCGGTCTCAATGAAATCAGAATCAATATTCACGAAGTAAAGAAAATCGATCTCGACGCTACTCTCGTAGCCGAAGGCGTTGCTCTTCGTCTCGAAAAGCGTGAGTCCTTCCGCCGTACCATGAAGAAGTCCATGGGCAACGTAATGAGAAGCGGAGCTAAGGGTGTTAAGATTATGGTAAGCGGTCGTCTTGACGGCGCTGAAATCGCGCGTAGCGAGCATTACCACGAGGGTTCAATTCCTCTTCAGACGCTCAGAGCCGACATCGATTACGGTTTTGCGGAAGCGCATACGACCTTCGGCGTAATCGGCGTAAAGGTATGGATCTATAAGGGCGAAGTGCTCGGACGTACCTCGAAGCCGTCGAAGGAAGGAGGAAACAACAATGTTGATGCCTAAAAGAGTAAAGAGAAGAAGAGTTCATCGCGGTAGAATGACCGGTAAGGCTCTCCGTGGCAATAAGGTAGCTTACGGTGAGTACGGTCTCGCTACTACGACCTGCGGTTGGATTACCTCCCGTCAGATCGAAGCAGCCCGTATCGCAATGACCAGATATATCAAGCGTGGCGGA
>JAFTMM010000018.1 GCA_017452405.1 Clostridia bacterium
TCCTGAGCGGTAGCCAGAAGGATCTTAAACAAGGTCGAGATACTTCGACTGCGAGCTACGCTCTCCGCTCAGTATGACTCAATGAAAAACCGCAAGATAAAAAATCCCCTTTCGAATTGTTGCGACATTACGCAAAATGTGCTATAATATAAGAAGTGATAAGAGGGCAGTGATGAGTAAGTTCGCTAAAATTATGCGAACAATGTAGGAAACAAGAACAAACTTAAACTGCACCGCGCGCCGAAAGTACTAGCGCGCAAAAAGGAAACAATGTCTGGATTTTTTGGAGTAGTATCAAAAGACGATTGCGTATTTGATCTGTTCTTTGGAACGGACTATCACTCGCACCTCGGAACACGCAGAGCGGGAATGGCGGTATACGATCCCGAAAGCGGTTTTTCGAGAAAGATTCACAAGATAGAAAACGCGCCTTTCCGCACTAAGTTCGCAAACGAATCGGTAACGATGAAAGGCAAGATGGGTATTGGTTGCATCTCCGACTATGAAGCGCAACCCCTGCTCGTCCGCTCCCACCACGGCACTTTCGCCATAGCGACGGTGGGCAAGATTAACAACCTTGACGAGCTTACGACGCTGGTTATTAATCACGGCAGTCATTTCTTCCAAATGCAGAACGGCTGCCTGAACCCTACCGAACTCGTAGCCTCGCTCATTAACCAAAAAGAAAACCTCATAGAGGGCTTAAAGTACGCGCAAGAGCTTATTAACGGTTCTATAAGCATACTCCTGCTCACCGAGAAGGGCGTATACGCTTCGCGTGACAAGATGGGCAGAACGCCCATCGTCATAGGGGAGAAAGAGGACGGCTATTGCGCCAGCTTCGAGAGCTTCGCGTACCTCAACCTCGGCTATAAGGACTATAAAGAACTCGGACCGGGCGAAATAGCGGTGCTTGCGCCCGACGGCGTAAAGACGCTCCACGTGCCCGGAACGGACATGAAAATTTGCGCAGTCCTCTGGGTGTATTACGGCTATCCGTCCTCCTCCTACGAAGGCAGAAGCGTGGAAAAAATGCGCAACCTTTGCGGTAGACACCTCGCGCGCAGGGATAACGGAAGCGTTAAGCCCGACCTCGTTGCGGGCGTTCCCGATTCGGGTATCGCGCACGCTATCGGCTATGCCAACGAGTCCGGCTTGCCCTACGGCAGACCGTTCGTTAAGTATACGCCGACCTGGCCCCGCTCCTTCATGCCCCCCAACCAAGCCAAGCGCGACCTTATTGCCAAGATGAAGCTCATTCCCATTCACGAGCTAATCGAAGGAAAGAGCCTGCTTCTCATTGACGACTCTATCGTGCGCGGTACACAGCTTCGTGAAACGACGGACTTCCTCTACGACAGCGGAGCAAAAGAAGTGCATATCCGTCTCGGATGTCCGCCCATTTTATACGGCTGTAAATACCTCAACTTCTCGCGCTCCACTTCGGATATGGATTTAATCACGCGTCGTATTATAGTGGAACTTGAAGGTGGTAATCCGCCTGCTGAAGTACTTGCCGAGTACGTTAACCCCGACAGCGATAGATATGCGAAAATGATAGAAGAAATCCGCAAGAGAATGCACTTTACTTCGCTTTGCTACCAACGTCTTGACGATATGATCGAATCGACGGGCTTGCCTGCGGAGAAGCTTTGCACTTATTGCTGGAACGGCAAAGAATAAAAGAATTTAGCGAAAAACCATACGAAAAATCAAACGATATAATATAACCAAACCGTAAGGGAGGGAAACCTATGAAAGCATTATGTGACGGAAACGATCTCGCCGAAGCAGTCGGCAAAGCAATTAAGGCGGTTAGTAGCCGTACCACCAACCCCGTACTTGAGAACATTAAAGTAGACGCAACGCCCGGCACGTTGACTTTTACCGCAACGGATAACGAACTCACGATTGAAACGAGTATCGTTGCCGACGTGGGCGTAGAAGGAAGCATACTCGTACCTGGCAAGCTGTTTAACGACTTTACGCGTAAGCTCACCGGCGAAAGAATAGAGCTCGAATTTGCTTCGGGCAAGTTGACGCTTCGCTACGGCGACAGCGCGAGTGAGTTCTCTTGCGCCAGCATAGACGACTATCCCGATCTTCCCTCGGTAGTGGAGGCGCAGTCCTTTACGACTACGAAAAAGGACCTTAAAGATCTTATCAGCAAGGTAGTTTTCTCCGTATGTCAGGACGACGCGCGCCCCATTCTCAAAGGAGTTCTCCTTGAAATAGAGGACGAAACGGTGACTGCCGTTGCGCTTGACGGCTACCGACTTGCAAAATGCGTTAAGCCGATAAAAGCGACTACCGCGCTTATGCAGGCTATCGTTCCCGCGCGTTCGCTTAACGAGATTAGCCGTATGCTTGACGACTCGACCGAGGAGATTAAGGTGCTTATTCAGCGCAACCGCCTTCAGGTAGACCTCGGACACACGACCGTAACTACTATTCTCTTGAACGGCGAGTTCGTGCCTTACCGCAACATTATACGCACCGTATTTGAAACGGTGGTGACGCTTCCTTGTGAACAGTTCTCGGATAGCCTTGAGCGCGCTATGCTCCTCTCGCGCGACGATAAGAGCAACCCCGTTCGCTTCGATATATCCGAACGCATGCTCCGTATTTCTTCCAATTCGGGCATGGGCAACCTTGACGAAAAACTCTCCGTCGTTACCGTCGGACCTGACCTCACGATAGCGTTTAACGCTAAATATTTCACCGAACTTCTGCGCGTTTGTGGCAGTGACAGCATAACGGTTAAGTTCAACAGTCCCGCCGACCCTTGCGTGGTTGAACCGGCAGGCGGATCGGAGGACTTCCTCTACCTCATTCTTCCCGTAAGAATAGGACAATAATCACCAAAACGAAAGGCAAAGAATATGAAAGCAATAGTAACCGTACTCGGTAAAGACAAAGTAGGTATAATCGCAGACGTAGCGATAATTATGAAAGGCTACGATATAAATATCTGCGACATCTCCCAAACACTTATGCAGGACTACTTCACCATGATTATGCTCGTAGACCTCACCGCTTGCAAAATAGACTTCACCCAGCTCCAAGCCGAACTTGCTAAGCAGGGCGAAGCAATCGGAGTGGATATTAGGGTTCAGCATCAGGATTTGTTTGATTCAATGCACAAGATTTAAATTTCTTGCGCTTGTTGCGGACTCCGTCCGCGAGATATATTGTTTTTGCAGGTAAGTGAATTGCGCTCTAACGAGCGCATGAATTGAACGCTAAAAGCACTGAAGTATTGATTTGCTAACCGCAAATCATGAAATGCAACCGATGGTTGCATTATGGATAATTTTATCAATAATGACGCGCAAGCGTAATTCATGGAGCGTAAGCGCTATGAATTGCACTCTTACGAGCGCATGAATTGAACGCAAAGAGCGCTGAAGAATTGATTTGCTGACCGCAAATCATGAATTGCAACCGATGGTTGCATTATGGATAATTTTATCAATAATGACGCGCAAGCGTAATTCATGGAGCGTAAGCGCTATGAATTGCACTCTTACGAGCGCATGAATTGAACGCAA
>JAFTMM010000002.1 GCA_017452405.1 Clostridia bacterium
CCACCAGCCTTGCTTTCGAGCGCTCACCCTCGGCTGAGCGAACCGCTCCCTAAGTTAGCCTCGTGTTTACCGACACGGTATATGCGCTTCGCGCATGGCGTTCGCATTGCTTCGCAATGCTACTCACATACTGTGCTTTTAGCACAACAAGGCTACGCCTTGTCATTTCTGCGAAATGGTATGATCGTGAATATTTGCTTGCAAAAACCCTTGCAAGCAAGTTTTTGCTACGTTATATTGACGGCTAAGCACTTAGCTCGCGCTTGCTACTTTTGCCAATAAAATTTATTGCTTACGCTCGCAAGCGCTACCGTGCGTTCAACCACGACCAAAAGTAACAAAACAAAAAACGACCACGAGGGTCGTTTTTTGTTTTGGTGCCGCCGGTCGGGGTCGAACCGACACGGTATCACTACCACCGGATTTTGAGTCCGGCGCGTCTGCCAATTCCACCACGGCGGCACGCTTTATTTTTATCTGCGAGAGTTATATTACCACAAACGCAGGAAAAAGTAAAGCGATATTAATTAAATAATTTTCACTCCGGCGGATTTAAGTACGTCTTCCGCTTTTTCGGGAGTTGCGGTCTTAAAGCCAATTTGAGCGTGACCGTTTGCATTTGCGAACGAGTAAAGATATTCAATATTAATACCCGCGTCGTACAGCATAATGAGTATATCGGCAAGTGCGCCGGGAGTATCGGGCACTTCTACTCCGACAAGTTCCACCATTGAAGAAACGAAGCCTGCGCTCTTTAACGCTACGAGCGCTTTTTCGTTATTGTCGGTGATTATGCGGAGTATGCCGAATTCACGGGTATCCGCAATGGACATTGAGCAAAGGTTTACGCCTGCATTTTTGATAGTTTTGCAACATTCGCTTACTCTGCCCTCTCGGTTTTCCAAAAATACCGCAAGTTGTTTAATCATATTTTCCTCCTTATATCTTACGCTTGTCGGTAAGACGCTTAGCCTTGCCCTCGGAGCGCGTTATCGTACCGGGTGATACGAGCTTAATCTTTGCGCCTACGCTGAGCGCCGAAGCCATATCCGCCGTCAATTTCTGGCGTACGGCTTCAATCTTATCAATATTTTCAATCTCGATGTTGGGTGAAAGCTCTACTGCAATCTCCATAGTATCGAGGTTGTTTACTCTGTCTACCGTGATATGGTAATGAGGTTCGATATTCGGGTTCTGAAGAAGTACGCTCTCTATCTGTGAGGGGAATACGTTTACTCCGCGAATAATGAGCATATCGTCGCTTCTGCCCGTAATCTTATTCAGCTTAACCGTCGTTCTTCCGCAAGGGCAAGGATCGTTGTTAAGGCTAGCAATATCACGAGTACGGTAACGGAGAAGAGGCATACCTTCTCGGTCAAGAGTAGTGATAACGAGTTCGCCCGACTGCTTATAACCAACCGGTTCAAGCGTGTCAACGTCCACGATTTCAGGAAAATAGTGGTCTTCCTGGAAGTGCATACCCGTCTTGTACTTACAGTCAGTTGCAACACCCGGTCCGCAAATTTCGCTGAGTCCGTAAATATCGCAAGCAAGCAGTCCGAGGCGTTTTTCAATATCCGCGCGCATTTCTTCCGTCCAGGTTTCAGCACCGAATAGACCGCCTTTGAGTTTGAGGTCCACGCCCGGTTTAAGTCCGAGTCTTTCGATTTCCTCGGCAAGATAGATTATGTAGGAGGGCGTACAGCAGATAATGTCCGCGCCGAAATCGGTAAGGAGCTGAATCTGCTTCTGCGTATTACCCGCGCTGGCAGGTACTACTACCGCGCCCAGCTTTTCGCCCGCATAGTGCATTCCGAGTCCGCCCGTGAAGAGTCCGTAGCCGTACGATACGTGCACGATACTTTCTTCGTCCGCACCTGCCATTACGAGCGATCTTGCCGCGCATTCCGCCCACACGTCAATATCTTTCATCGTGTGACCGGAAACGGTCAGTTTACCCGTAGTTGCGCTGGAAGCGTGGAGGCGCACGAGATCACGGCGAGGCGCAGCCATCATGCCGAACGGATAGGAGTCGCGGAGGTCCTGCTTAGTCACAAAAGGAAGCTTAGGCAGGTCGTTCAGCGACTTAATGTCGGAGGGCTTGAGCTTAATCGCATCCATCTTGTCACGGTAAGGCTTCTGGTTTTCATAAACGTACTTTACCGTTTTTACGAGCTTTTCGGACTGAAGAACGAACTTCTGGTCCGCGCTCATCGTCTCTAAATCTTTCTGAAAAAAATCCATAGTCATTTTCCCTTCTTGTTGAATTTTATTAACGTTCAGTCTGTGAGCGCACAAACTTATTTTACTTTTTCATAGCCGATATTAAACGCCTTAATATTGAGTTCTTTGAACCTCTCGGGAACGCAAGCGGTGATTGCTTCTTCCATAAGCGCTTTATCGAAATCGAATAGACGGCAAAGGCAACCGAGCATTACGACGTTAGTCGCTTTCTCGTTACCCGCCTGCTGAGCCATTTCCTTGGCGTTTACGAAGTACGCACGGTTATATTCCTTAAGGATTCTCTCTTTCAATCCTTCGGGATACGTCACTGCGCCCGTTATGCAAGGCATGGGAAGAATACGCGCGTCGTTTACGAGAAGTACGCCGTCTTCTTTAAGATAATGTTTAACCCTTATAGCTTCGAGGGTTTCGAACGCGATAATCATATCCGCGCCTCCCTCCCATATTACGGGAGAGTGGATTTTTTCGCCGATACGAACGTGCGTCGTTACGCTACCGCCACGCTGGCTCATTCCGTGAACTTCGCTGAGTTTGCAATCCATTCCCGAAAGGAGCGCGTATTTGCCGAGTACTTTACTCGTGAGAAGAGTTCCCTGTCCGCCTACGCCGGCAATAAGAATATTCATCATATTATTTGCCCTCCTTATCGATGGTTATGCAACCGAACGGACAAAGCTGAGTACATACTCCGCAACCCGTGCATTGGTTGGGATCGATTACGATACCGTTCGGCGTTTTCATAATTGCAGGGCAACCTATTTTCATGCACATACCGCATTTACGGCAGTCTTTAACCACAGCTTTCGGCTTGGGCGATTTGTCAAGCAACGCGCAGGGGCGCTGAGCTATAATGACGTTGACCTCGTCAGAGGCAATGCACTCCTTAACCGCCGTCTCTACCGCCGAAACGTCGTAAGCGTCTACTACGCGCACGTCCTTAACTCCGCACGCCTTGCAAAGTTCGTCAAGAAGTACGACAGGAGCAGGTTCGCCCTTGATGTTCTTACCCGTTGCGGGGTGGTTCTGATGGCCCGTCATACCCGTCGTGGAGTTGTCGAGTATCATAAGCGTTATTCCGCTCTGGTTATATACTGCGTTGATAAGTCCGGTAACACCGCTATGTAAGAAGGTCGAATCGCCGATTACCGCTATATTATTAGACTTTCCGTCCGTAGCTTTCTTGAAGCCGTGCGCCATAGTCACCGATCCGCCCATGCAAAGTACGGTATCAACCGCCGAAAGAGGAGGTTGCGCGCCAAGCGTATAGCAACCTATGTCGCCGTTTACGGTCAATTTGAGCTTGTTAAGCACGTAGAATACTCCGCGGTGAGGACAGCCTGCGCACATAACGGGAGGTCTGGGCGCGGTCTTTTCAGGAATGGGAATTTCCTTGCGTTCGAACTTTTCGAGAATTTTCGCTACGGAGATTTCGCCTTGAAGTGAGAAAATATCCTTTCCTCTGCACTTAATGCCTGCGGCTTTAAGCTGTTTTTCAATAAACGGTTCAAGCTCCTCGATAACGAAAAGCTGGGAAACCTTATTTGCAAACTCTTTAATTGCGTCAAGAGGTATGGGATGAATAGTGCCGATCTTGAACACGTTGGCGTTCGGGAGCGCTTCTTTAACGTACTCGTACACAACGCCCGAACATACTACGCCGATTTTACTACGCGAGGTATATTCGGCGCGATTGATGCTCATGCCGTTTACGTTCTTAGCAAGCTCGCTGTCGCGCTCCTCAACCACGCGGTGACGCACGATAGCGTTTGCAGGCATCATTGCGTATTTCGCAACCGATTTCTCGTAAGGACGAAGCTCAACCTCTTCCCTTTCGCAAAGTTCGACGAGTGAGCGCGAATGAGCGACTCTCGTAGTTAAGCGTAGAATAACCGGCGTATCGTACTTCTCGCTCATTTCAAACGCGATTTTTACGAAATCCTTTGCTTCCTGCGCGTCGCTGGGTTCAAGCATGGGTACGTGCGCGCTTCTTGCGTAGAAGCGCGAATCCTGCTCGTTCTGCGATGAATGCATACCCGGATCGTCGGCTACTACGATTACGAGACCACCGTTAATACCGGTGTAAGCTGCGGTAAAAAGCGGATCTGCGGCTACGTTTAAACCGACGTGCTTCATGCACGCCATTGCTCTTGCGCCGGCAACCGACGCGCCTACGGCTACTTCAACGGCTACCTTTTCGTTAGGCGCCCATTCGGAGTAGATTTCGTCGTACTTAGCAACGCTCTCGGCTATCTCAGTGCTCGGAGTGCCGGGGTATGCGGAAAGCACGCGCACGCCTGCTTCATAAGCGCCACGAGCTACCGCTTCGTTCGTAAGCATCAATTCTTTCATCTTCATCACCTTGTATGTATTAATATTTTCTGAGGTCGATTACGCGCTTTGCCTTGCCGTCGTAACGAGTAAGGCTCATGTGATCGACTATGGTAAGTTTTACGTCTATTTGTAGTACGGTTTTAAGCGCGGACCTAATTCTGCGGGAAAGGTCTTCGAGAGCGCCGTAGTCGCCTACTATGCTGTCGTCGGCAAGCTCTACTTTGACCTCTAACTTGTCCTTGTAGTCTTCGCGCGTAACGACGATTTCGTAAGACGCGCCGATTTCCTTGAAGGTAAGCAGTACGCCTTCTATCTGCGAGGGGAATACGTTTACGCCCTTAATAATGAGCATATCGTCCGTTCTACCCTTGAGCTTAGCCATTCGCGCCGTCGTTCTTCCGCACACGCAGGGGGTGTAATCAATTTTCGTTATGTCCTTAGTGCGGTAACGAATCATGGGCATGGACTTCTTGGTAAGCGCGGTAAGTACGAGTTCACCGTATTCGCCGTCACTAGCCGGAGTCAGGGTTGCATGATCGAGAATTTCAGAATAGAAGTGATCCTCGTTGATATGCATACCGCATTTGTGTTCACATTCGCCCGATACGCCCGGTCCTATGAGTTCGCTGAGACCGTAGTTGTCGGTGGGAAGAAGGTGAAGCTTGCGCGCAATTTCAGCGTGCATTTCCTCCGAACTTGCTTCGCTACCGAACAGACCCACGCGGAGTTTGAAGTCTTCGGGCTTATAACCAAGTCTTTCCATTTCTTCCGCTATGCGGAGCGCATACGAGGGGGTGGAAACGATTGCGGTGGTCTGCAAGTCTTTCATGAGCATAATCTGACGCTCGGTGTTACCCGTCGAAGCGGGAATTACCGCAGCGCCTATCCGCTCCCAACCCTGATGAAGTCCGAGAGCGCCCGTGAAAAGTCCGTAGCCAAAGCAGATCTGGACTATGTCGTCCTTTCTTCCGCCTGCCGCCACTACGAGACGCGCAACACACTCCGTCCAGATTTCCATGTCCTCGGCAGTATACGCTACTACGGTGGGCTTTCCGCTCGTACCGCTAGACGCGTGTATACGCGAAATTTCGGAAAGAGGTACGGAAAGGAAGCCGTAAGGGTAATTATCGCGAAGGTCGGTCTTGGTCACGAAAGGCAATTTTTCAATATCTTTTAACGTCTTTATATGCGAGGGCTTTACGCCTGCTTCGTCGTACTTTTTCTTATAAAAAGGCACGTTATCGTAAGCGTAAGCAACCATGTATTTCAGTCTTTCAAGTTGCAGTTCGCGCATTTCGGCGCGCGACATTTGTTCAATTCTTTCGTCGTATATCATTTTAACCCTTCTTGTGGTTTATTTTTTTTAATTAACCGAAGTATTTCGATCTGTCGTCCGGCTTAATAAAACCGTTGAACCGGCAAAGGCAAAGTACGTTGCCGTTCTCGTCCGTCACGCTCACGTCACACACGGTGTTTCGTCCGCTAACGTGCACTTCCGTTGCGGTGGCGGTTATTCTTCCGCCTCTGCACGCGGAAACGTAAGTTATAGTGCCGTTCTGAGTTACGGTCACGGGATGCAAATAATTTGCGTGAACGGCAAAAGCAAAGTCGGCAATGGTATAAAGCATTCCACCCTGCACCGTTCCCGTGGCGTTTAGATGCCTTTCTCCTATTTCGGCGCTCACTACCGCGCGCTCCTTTCTTACTTCAACGATTTCGATTCCCGCGCCCATTACGAACTTATCGGCGCTGAAATATTTGCGAACAATATCGATTTCTTCCATATCCTTATTAGTATAGCACAAATTTTTTACATAAGTCAATTTAATGACCAAATTCCTTTGCAAAATATTCAATACAAATTGCGTAAATTTAAGCGTATAAGAAAAGACCGAAGCGTACTCTTTGTATCGCAACGATCTTTATTGTGGGTGGGCTTAATTGTTTGTAGAATTATAGCATAATATAACTATAAAGTCAACTCAAATATGATTTATATATAGTTAAATTTTGGAGTAATATAATGTTATAAAATACATTAGAGGACGTTATGGATATTATTAAGAAACTCAATAAATTACGGCTTGAAAGAAACATGAGTGTTTATCGGCTTGCCGAGCTTTCGGGCATTAATCAGTCCACTCTCGCAAACACTTTTTCAAGAGGAACTATTCCAAGCATACAAAATCTTGAGCTTATATGTGAGGCACTTGGCTTGACAATGGCGCAATTTTTTGCAGAGAACGAGAGAGAAGCGTTGCTTTCCGACGAGGAATTTAGAATGTATGAAAACTATAAAAAATTGCCCGAAAAAATCAGGCAGTCCTTAAATGAAATCATTAATTCCATAGCTGAAAATAAAGAACGATGATCAAAAATCACCGTTCTTTATTGCTTATTAAAACTGAAACGTCGTTTCAAATACTGCCGTTCCGTTCTCTTTGAAAGCGGAAACGGCATACTTCCTATCTCCAATATTTTTGCGATAAATGCGGAGAGTTTCGCCCTCGAAGCTCTGCGCTTTAAACGCTATTTCAAAAGATTTCAGCTTCTTATTTTCAAGTTCTTCTGCCGAGAAAGCGTCAACGGCAAGACGAGCGTATGCAATATTGTTAAAGTGTCTGTTCATATCAATATCGGACACTCTTGCGGTATATGAATATACGTAGTCACTTTCATCAAAAGCAAAGGCAAGATTGCTATACTCGCCCGCTACGCGTCCTTCACGGTGCGTTACGTCGGGATAATCTATATCGGACGGGCGCTTAGGTCTTCCGCTTACTTGGTCCAATACCACCCACTCAGACGATATATTTGCAAAAGCCTTGCCGTCCTTTTTTATTACGTCCTCTCTTTCCATACGCACGATACCCGGCGTGAGCGGATAAGTTTCCACTTCGATTACGTCCCTCCATTTGGGCATTTCACCGAGGTCAACTCGCATGCGTGTTATTATCCATATCGCCTTAAATTTATTCCATATAGTCGTGCCGTCTACGCCAAGTTCGTCGGCGTGCAAAAATACCGCGTTCTGATAGTGACGCAGGAGAGAACATAAATCGTATTTTTTCTCAAAATCCGTAGAATAGCTGTCTATGGTGTAGGTCTGAATTAAAGTATTATTCACGCCAGTATTCCTCCAAGCTGAAAAGCGTAGAGCAAGGCAAATACTACCGCAAGCGCTCCGCACACGATCATAAGCACAGGTTTGGACTTATTTTCCGAAAGTTTACGGCTAAAATATTCGCATATGAAAGCGATTACCCAGATTGCGGACACCTTGTCGTATATCGTGCCACCGAGAAAAAGAGCAATCACACCCATTACGACGATAACCGCCACCGAAGCAAGCAGAATTATAAGACTGCTCCAATTACCGAGGAAGGAGAGCACGGGATTTTTCCTTTTTTCTGCAACGAGCGTTTCGCCGTTCGTCTTTTCCGCTTCGCTTTGCTCGGCTTCAGCTGAAGCTATGCTTTCGCTTTGCTCTGCGTCCTTTTCAATTTCTTCACTAAAATTAGGTTCCATAATATGATTATATAGCAAATTATAATTTAAGTCAAGCAGTAAAAAAATAACGCCGAAATTCGGCGTTATTTTATGCAACTATTCCAATATCTTTTTCTGAATTTTCGCCCGCAGGCTCCGCGGCAGGCGAATTTTGGCGTGGTACTTCTTTTTGAATTTCTTTGCCTGCCTTTATTGCTTCCAGCTCTTCAGGCGTTACTTTAACGTATTTGACTTTGTCGTAGTTGGACTCCTTAGCTCTCTCGCACATTACTGCGTATACTTCGTCACGCAGTTTTTGTTTATTCTCTGCAAACGAGAGATTTTCGTCGGGATAGAAAGGTCCGTCCACGTAAACTATACATTTCGGAGGTTTACGAAAACGTCGGTTTTTAAGCACCGTCGTAGTGCAGAACACGGGCGCGCCGAGCATAGAAGGATAGAGGAAAGAGTCATTCTTAAACGGACGTATGCCGGTAAACATAGGCCAAAGGTGCGCTTCGGGATAAATCACGACAGCCTGCTTCTGCTCTATACGGGTTTTAATAGCGTTCGTAAAATTGCGGTAACCCTGTTTCCCACTCGGCAGAGGTAATGCGCCGAGCATTACCACGAGGTTTTTTATTAGCGGTATACTCGTAGTATCGGGATGAACCACAATAAACGACTTGCGTGGAAAACTCACGAGGTTGGGGTGGAACGCGTCGCCCAACGTCACCACGTGATTGCCGTAAATAAATATCCCCTTGCCCTTAGCCTGTTTCAAAACTTTGCGGTTTTTGATTTTTACGCCGTAGCGGAATTTGCTTACTATCCAAGCTATCGGACGAACGATTAATTGATAAACTATAAACTCAATTATGCGCCAAATCGGATTGGTATGTACGTACTTGAAGTCGGGCGGAGTTTGTTTAGTCTTGATATTGCCACCTGCAAAGTCGTCGTTGAGCTCGTCTGTATAATAATGGATTTTAGTCTTACTCATTATGCCTCCGTTTCCGCCTCTTCGCGCTCTTTGCGTTTGTTTTCGATTACGCGCTCGAAGAACTTTTCCAATCGATCCATGCAGTCACCTGCCGGTTCGACTTTTTCATAATTTGCGTAATAATCCGCACATTCCGCGCGCTCGTCGGGGTGTTCGATCCAATAATCGATTTTCTTTGCGAGATCTTTAGCCTTTCCCGCTTTGAACAGATTACGCTCGTCGCGTGCAAGCTCTTTGGGCGCAGTGCGGTCTGAGTCGGAAACTACGATAGGCTTTCCGCATTTAACTGCTTCAAGTACTGCGATACCCTCCAGCTCTGCTACGGCAGTGTGTACGTAAAGGTCGGCAAAGCCGAGGACTTTGAGCATATCTTCTCGTGAGAAAAATTCGAATTTCGGATCGATTAATTTATACTTTCGCGCCAAACGCTCGTATTTGCGGTCACAAACGCCTTTTCCTGCAAGAACAAGGCGAATATCGTCGCGGTATTTGCTCAGTCCTACCGCTTTGATAAGAACGTCCTGACACTTCTCTCTTGCATACCTACCTGTGGAAACGATTACGAATTTATCCTTAATTTCCTCCGGCTTTGCGCACTTAATCGGCTTAAAGCGATCGGCAACGCCGTTGCTGATGACCTCGCCTTTAGTTTTAGCCGTTTTGCTTTCGAAAAGGTCGCGAATAAACTGCGAGGGATAATGCACGCCGTCCGCTATACCGAATACTTTTTTGTAATAATTGCGGTAGACGAAATTATTGAGCAAGTGGAAATTTTTCATAAAAATATAGCCTGAAAAATTCTCCGCCTGACAATGGAAGCCGGCGGTAACGGGAATACCAAGCTCACGTGACATTTTTACCGCTGCTTTGGTGAGGGCGAACGGAAGCATACAATGCACTATATCCGCGTCCTTAATAGCTTCGTATATTATGCTCTTAACAGGCTTTGCAAGCGTAACGCCTACTCGTCTTACGTAATTATTAAAAGGACCGAAAGAACGTTTTGGGCAAACGAAACAGCCTTCCTTGCCTTTTTTATCTTCGTCGGCGCAAAGAATGGTAACCGAATGGCCCTTGCTCTCCATACTGCGAACAAGGTTCATAGTAGTTACGGTCGTACCATTATTCTCCTCACCGAGGACGTCACATACTAAGGTTATTTTCAAGCCCAAAACTCCAAACTCTTCTTTTTATCGCTATTAATTATATTCCGCATCGCGCGCAGATGCAAGAGAAAAGCATTCTACGCAGAGGAGAATTAGCGTTTTAAAGTCAACGCAGAGGAGAATTTGAATAGATTTAGCAATTTTTGACCGCAAAAAGATAGTTTCACATTATTTTTGTAGTTAATAAACAGGACCTTTTGCCCACATAGTACCATTGCGGTTTTGACATATTTCATAATTACTATGACGGTTTCGACCTTTCTTGAGTACTATGCTACTTTCGACTTAATTCACAAGGATTATTATGACGCTTTCGACTTTTTATTACAAGCCGAGGGCGGAAATCATCTCGGACAGTTCGCGCGTTCCTATCATAAAGTCTTCGCGCTCGGTAGCGCTTAATCGGAGAGGCAGAGTCATTTCTATACCCTGCGCGCCTACTATGGAGGGCAAGCCCACCGCTACGTCGTATTTTTCGCTTATTGTGGACACGGGAAGCACGGACTTCTCGTCTTTCACGATTGCGCGACAAATGCGCGTTACTGCCGTCGCTATGCCGTAATACGTTGCGCGCTTCTTTGTGATAATGTCGTAAGCGGAATTTTTAACCCTGCTTGCGATTTCGCTTAATATATTCTCATCTCCACGCCGACCGCGAAGCAGACAGAACTCGTATAAGGGCACGCCGGCTACTACCGCGCTACTCCAAGCGGCAACCTCACTATCTCCGTGTTCACCTACGATAAAAGCGTGCACGCTCTTTGCGTCTACCGAAAGGTATTCGGAAAGTTCGAAGCGTAAGCGCGCAGTATCAAGCACGGTACCTGATCCGATAACTCTGTTCGGCGCAAAGCCGTGACGCTTAACGGCTGAATACGTGAGTAAATCGACGGGATTTGATACGACTAAAAGCAGACCGCCGTAATTCCTATCTGACAGCTCGGGCAGAATTTTGTCGTATATGGCTAGGTTTTTGGACGCAAGATCACGGCGTGTTTCGCCCTCTTTTTGGTTAGCGCCTGCGGTTATGATAACCACCGAGCAGTTTGTCAAATCGTCGTAAGAGCCTGCATATATCTTCATACTACCGCCGTGAGGCAGTCCGTGCGCTATGTCAAGCGCCTCGCCTTCCGCCTTTGCTTTATCCGCGTCGAGCAGTACCATTTCGTTATACAGCCCGCTTTGCATAAGCGAGAAAGCCGTTGCCGAGCCTACGAAACCGCAACCTATAACGCCTACTTTCTTGGGATTAATATCAGTCATATTTCCTATTATGCGCTATTTTAGGAAATTAACGCATAGAGCGGACGTTATTGCGCATAATACGAGCGGAGGAATTATATGGAACTTATAAAAAGTAATACCTATCAGAACCTTGCAAAAGCTTTTGCAGGCGAGACTATGGCGCGCACGAGATACGAGTTTATCGAATACGGCGCGCGCAAAGAGGGTTATAAAACCCTTGCCGAGATGATTGATACCGTAGCGTATCAGGAGTTCAATCACGCGCGTAT
Source organism: Clostridia bacterium (assembly GCA_017452405.1). Taxonomy (GTDB): domain Bacteria; phylum Bacillota; class Clostridia; order Christensenellales; family Pumilibacteraceae; genus Protoclostridium. The sequence continues at coordinate 11,748 of JAFTMM010000002.1, forward strand.
GCTTTACACTTTTATTCAGAAGGCGTCGGACGATACGATCAAGAATATCGAGGTATGTTCGGGTTATCCGTTCAAGCAGAAGTGGAATTTGACGGACAATCTGCTCTTCGCGGCTGAGGACGAGGAGTCTGAAGCGGACGAAATTTATCCTACGTTCGCTAAGGTAGCCGAGGACGAGGGCTTTAAGGATATCGCGCTTTTGTTCCGCAATCTTGCAAGTGTGGAAAGTAGTCACCGCGCGCTGTTCATTCAGCTTCACGATCAGCTCAAGAACGGCACGCTGTATGAGAAAGAACAGGCTGTAACCTGGCGTTGCGCTGACTGTGGCTATGAAGCAACCGCGACCTCTCCGTGGGAAGAATGTCCGCTTTGTAAGGCTAAGAAAGGCGCCGTACTGCTTCAGATTTGATGGAGAACGTTTAATAAAGAAAAAAACTCTTTCGCTTTCGAAAGAGTTTTTTCGTATGTCATATAGCAGAGTATTCCTCTCGTCATTCCGGAGGGAGTGAAGTGAAGAATCTTTTTTAGTCATACTGAGCGAAGAGCGTTAGGATGACGCAGTGCATTGCTTATCATTAAGTCATACTGAGCGGAGAGCGTTAGGATGACGCAGTGCATTGCTTATCATTAAGTCATACTGAGCGAAG
>JAFTMM010000019.1 GCA_017452405.1 Clostridia bacterium
CAAAGACACCGTTGCGCTTATAAGCACTAATCCTTACCGCCTTATAGAGGACGTTAAGGGCATAGGCTTCTTGACGGCGGATAAAATGGCGCACTCGCTCGGTATAGATCTCCGAAGCGACTTCCGTATTCGCGCAGGGCTGGTCTACACGCTCCACGAAAATTCCGAAAAGAACGGTAATACGCTCCTGCCGTTCCGCACGCTTGCGGAGGAAACTGCTCGGCTTCTTGCGATAGAAGCGGAGGACGAGTTGATAGAAAAGAACGTGGCGGATTTGCTCCTTAATCATAAAATCAAAGAGCTTGACTATGAGGGAGAAAGGGCGATTATGTCCAGCGCGCTTTATAAAGCAGAGTACTCCTGCGCAGTCAAGCTATGCCGTATGATTGAGGCTACCAACCGCGCGCTTCCCGATTGCGAGGACGAAATAGCCGAGTTTGAACGCATAGAGCGTGTGACCTTTCACGAGGAACAGCGCTCGGCAATTGTGAGCGCAATCCGTAACGGCGTTTCCGTCATAACAGGCGGGCCGGGTACGGGAAAAACGACTATCGTCCGTTGCATACTTCGCCTACTAACTGCTCACGGTATGAGCGTCAAACTTATGGCTCCGACGGGCAGAGCGTCCAAACGCCTTAGCGAGAGTACGGGCGCGGACGCTTCCACCATTCACCGCGCGCTTATGAGCTGTGACGACGAGGAATATAGCGGACTAAACTCCGACGCTATTATAGTGGACGAGTTCTCAATGGTGGACGTAAGCCTCTTATCCGACCTCTTATCCTCCGTACGCGACGACGCTAAGCTAATAATAGTAGGCGACGCCGACCAGCTACCCAGCGTAGGCGCAGGTAATGCGCTTGCGGATATTATAAACTGCGGAATTATTCCCGTGACTAAGCTGACGCGAATATACCGTCAGGACGAAAGCAGTAAAATCATAGTCAACGCGCATAAAATTAACGCCGGTGAAGTGCCCGATTTCCGTAACGGCGGTAAGGATTTCTTCTTTATCCGCTCCGAATCGGCAATGAATTCGGCGAACGTGACGGTGGATCTCGTTACGCGCCGACTTCCCGGCTATCTTAACTGTGATCCCACGCGCATCCAAGTCCTTTGTCCTATGAAAAGCGGAGAGGCCGGCTGTAATAACTTAAACCGTATGCTCCGCTCCTCAATACTCGGCAATCCCGACCGTGAAATAATAGTAGGCGACTACGCGTTTGCTTCGGGCGACAAAGTAATGCACGTCGTGAATAACTACAACCTCGAATGGACGAAGAACTATTCATCGGGAACGGGTGTGTTTAACGGTGACGCGGGAACGGTACTTGAGGTGCGTACGGACAGCGGTGAAATTCTCGTGGAATTCGAGGATGGCAGGAAAGTAACTTACGCCTCGGACGATAGAAACCAACTCATGCCTGCGTACGCAATTACCGTGCACAAAAGTCAGGGAAGCGAGTACGAGGGCGTGGTAATACCTGTCAGCGGAGGACACCCCATGATAATGACGCGTAATCTCCTCTATACAGCAATAACGCGCGCCAAAAATCTCGTCGTGCTCGTTGGTAAAGAAGAAGCGATTGCGCGCATGGTAAACAATAATTTCATAAAAGAAAGGTACTCAATGTTGAAGACTTTTATCATAGAAGCCGAGCGCAAAATCTCTCTTTTATACGGCAATTAAAAATATCCTTATTAAAATATTTGAAATTTCGAATTTTATATAGTATAATATCATTTGACACTTGAAGTGATACACCTAAAATCCGAAATGCAACCGATAGGTTGCAATTCATGATTTGCGTAGCAAATCAATTCATGAACGCCCTCGGCGTTCAATTCATGCGCGAAGCGCAATTCATCGCGAAGCATTTATGCGCGAAGCGCAATTCATTGCGGAGCGTCATGCGCAAAGGAGAAATATATGACCGATATTGAAATCGCAAGAGCAGTTCAACCCAAACCAATTGCGGAAATTGCTTCCACGATAGGCATTAAGAGCGACGATCTGGAATGTTACGGCAAGTACAAAGCCAAGGTTGCATCACTCGGAAACAAGCAAGGTAAAGTAGTCCTCGTAACGGCTATTAACCCTACGCCGGCAGGCGAGGGCAAAACGACGGTATCGATCGGTCTTGCCGACGGTATGAAAAAGCTAGGCAAGAGCGTATGCCTTGCGCTTCGAGAGCCTTCACTCGGTCCCGTGTTCGGTATCAAGGGCGGGGCAACGGGCGGTGGCTACGCGCAGGTTATACCAATGGAGGACATCAACCTCCATTTCTGCGGAGACTTCCATGCGATCACTACTGCGAATAATCTGCTTTCGTCCATTATCGACAATCATATTTTCCAAGGCAACGCACTTCGCATAAAGACGGTAACCTGGCATAGAGCACTTGATCTTAACGACCGTTCGCTTCGTAACGTACGCGCAGGCGTAGGCTACAACGAGCGCGAAGATCACTTCGACATAACGGCGGCAAGCGAAGTCATGGCTGTATTCTGTCTTGCAAGAGATATAGCCGACCTTAAAAAACGCCTCGGTGATATAGTAATAGGCAAAGACGAAGACGGAAATAACGTCACCGCAAGAATGCTCAAAGCTGACGAAGCAATGACTATTCTACTCAAAGACGCGATTAAGCCCAACCTCGTACAGACTCTCGAAGGCACTCCTGCCTTCGTTCACGGCGGACCTTTCGCAAATATCGCCCACGGCTGTAACAGCATTATCGCAACCAAGACGGCAATGAGCTATGCGGATTACGTAGTTACAGAAGCGGGCTTTGGCGCAGACCTCGGCGCAGAAAAGTTCCTCGATATCAAGTGTCGTACGGCAGGCATTAACCCCTCCTGCGTTGTAGTCGTTGCCACTATCAGAGGACTTAAGTACGGCGGTGGCGTTCCCAAGCAGGAAACGTCCAAGCCCAATCTCGAAGCGTTAAAGAAAGGCGCGCCGAACCTCTTTAAGCACGTTGAAAATATTTGTAATATCTATAAGCTTCCTTGCGTCGTTGCGATCAATAAATTCATTACCGACTCAGACGAGGAAATCGAATACTTAAGAAGCGAATGCGCAGAGCGCGGAGCGGAGGTATGTCTTGCCGACGTATGGGCAAACGGAGGAGAGGGAGGTAAAGCCCTCGCCGAAGCCGTAGTTCGTCACATGGATTCTTATAACGGCAAGATGGAATACGCCTATCCTTTAAGCGCAAATATAAAAGAAAAACTTGAATTAATTGCAAAACGCGTTTACGGCGCGGACGGCGTAGACTTCACCGAAGAAGCGAAAGCGCAGATAGCTTCGTTTGAAGCTAACCCCAACTGCAAAAACTTGCCCGTATGCGTGGCTAAAACGCAATACTCGCTGACCGACGACCAGACTAAACTTGGACGACCGAGCGGATTCCGCATAACGGTACGCGAAGTATACTACCGCGCAGGCGCAGGCTTTATCGTTGCGCTTACGGGTAAAATACTTCTTATGCCCGGTCTCGGAAAGACTCCCGCTTCCGATGGCATGAGCATTGATCCCGAAACTATGGAAATTAAAGGACTTTTCTAAATGGCAAACTTTATCGAAGAAATCATAAACGAAGACCTTGCTAACGGTAGCGTAAAAGGGGTAGTAACTCGTATTCCGCCCGAACCTAACGGTTATCTGCATATCGGTCACGCAAAAAGCGTTTATATCAACTATTATATGACGGCGAAAGCGTACGGCGGTAAGTGCTATCTCCGCTTCGACGACACCAATCCTGCAAAAGAGGACGACGAATACGTAAACGCTATCATGCGCGACGTAAGATGGTTGGGCTGGGATGGCGAAGTGACCTACGCTTCCGACTATTTTGAAAAGACTTACGAATGCGCGGAGCTTATTATAAAGAAAGGGCTTGCGTACGTTGACGATACTTCGGCAGAGCAAATGCGTGAAATGCGCGGAACACTTACCGAACCGGGTAAGGAAAGCGCGCGCAGAAACCGCCCTATCGACGAAAACCTCCGTCTTTTCCGTGAAATGCGCGAGGGCAAATACGCCGACGGCGAGCTGGTACTCAGAGCTAAAATCGATATGGCGTCGCCTAATATTAATATGCGCGATCCCGTTATCTATAAAGTACTTCATACTCCTCACTACCGTCAGGGTGACAAATGGTGCATTTATCCGTTATACGACTTTGCGCATCCCATTCAGGACGCTATCGAGGGTATAACGCACAGCCTTTGCAGTTTGGAGTTTGAAAACCATCGTCCTCTTTACGAGTGGGTGGTGGATAACCTCAAAGAGATGTTCCCGTCGCTTCCCAAACAGCGTGAGTTTGCTCGCCTTAATATTGAGCGCACGATAATGAGCAAACGCTACCTTAAACGTCTCGTTGACGAGGGCAGAGTAGACGGTTGGGACGATCCCCGTATGCCTACAATTTGCGGTCTTCGCAGACGCGGATATACGCCGACTGCTATCCTTAGTTTCGTAGAGGGAGCAGGCGTGGCGAAAGCGGATAGCGAATGTTCGCCTGCGCAACTTGAAGCGTGCATAAGAAGCGAACTCAACGAACGCGCGCCGAGAGCTATGGCGGTTATGAACCCCATTCGTCTTGTTATTACTAACAGAGAGGACGGTTGGACGGAAGAGTGCGAAACGGACGTTAATCCAAGCGACGAAAGCGCAGGCAAGCGCAAAATCACGATAGGCAAGCATTTATATATAGAAAACGACGACTTTGCAATCGTTCCTCCGCCTAAGTATAAACGCCTTACGGTAGGCGCGTACGTACGTCTTAAAAGTTCGTATATAGTTAAATGCACGAGTTATGAAATTGATGCAGACGGCAATATAGTCGTGTTCTGTGAGGCAGTAGACGGAACGGTAGGCGCTGACGTAGAGGGCGTTAAGGCAAAGGGCGTAATCCATTGGGTAAACGCCGACGACTGCGTGGACGTTGAAGCGAGATTTTACGATCATCTTCTTCTGCCTTACGACGGCGTGCACGAGGATTTTGCCGACAGAATGAACCCCGATTCACTTATTGTTTATAGGGGCAAGGGTGAAAAACTTCTCGGTGATGCGGAAAAGGGTACGTCCTTCCAGTTCGTGCGCACGGGGTACTTCGTTCGCGATACCAAGTCCGACGGCGTGGTTTACAATAGAGTAGTGGGACTGAAGGACAGCTATAAACCAAAATGAGATATAAAAACGTAATTTTCGATATGGACGGCGTTCTTATCGACAACAGCGAAGGGATAATGAGTACGGCGCGATACACTATTGCCAAGCTCGGTCTGCCTGCGCTTTCTGACGAAACGCTGAAAAAGTTTATCGGACCTGCGCTGGTGTGGTCGCTAAAGACGTATTGCGGAGCAGATGACGAGCAGGCAATGTACGGACTTACCGTGTACCGTAAAGAGTATCTAAAAAGCGGTATAAGAATGTATAGGCTATACGACGGCGTGTACGATACGGTAAAGACCTTGCGTGAGGCAGGCGTTAGACTGTCGGTTTCAAGCGGAAAGCCCATTGACGTAGTGAATGAAATTCTCGCCGATTCGGGAATGAAAGACTTTTTTGAAGTCACGGCAGGAACTATTTTCCCGGCAAAGGTATCGAGCAAAGACGAACAGATGAAAAAAGCCGTGTTAGAGCGTCCTGCTCTGATGGTTGGCGACAGGGTGTTCGATCTTGAATGCGCTCAAAACGCAAACGTTGACTGCGCGTTTGCCAAATACGGATTCGGTGACGAAAGTGACTACGCTGAAATAAAGCCCAAATATTTTATAGAAAAAGCTAAAGATTTATTAGATATAGTGTTGCAATGAAATGAATTGCAAACGCATGCGTTTGCATGAATTGACTCTACGGAATTTGTCATCCTGAGCGGAGTCGAAGGATCTTATCCGAATTGCAACAGATAGAAAAAATGAATTTCAATTCTTCGAATTGCATGAATTGACAGCTCCGCTGTCATGAATTCTCGCATCGCTCCATGAATTGACGCTCCGCGTCATTATTGATAAATTTTATCCTTAATGCAAGCGTAGCTTGTGAGTTTTTGATTTGCGGTCAGCAAATCAATTCTTCAGCGCTCGACGGCGTTCAATTCATGCGCTCGTAAGAGCGCAATTCATAGCGAAGCGTTCATGCACCTCAGGTGCAATTCATAGCGCAAGCGTTCATGCACCGCAGGTGCAATTCATAGCACATGGATTATATAGTATAAGGAAAATAATATGAAAAAAATCAATGCAGAACAGCTCCGCAATATGTGGTTTGAATTTTATAAGAGTAAGGGACACGCGCTCATTTCGTCCGCATCCCTTATTCCCGAAAACGATCCTACCGTTCTTTTTACTACGGCAGGTATGCACCCCCTCGTGCCTTACCTTCTTGGACAAAAGCACCCTCAGGGAACTCGTCTTGCAGACGTGCAGAAGTGCGTGCGTACGGGTGATATCGAGGAAGTAGGCGACGCATCGCACCTTACTTTCTTTGAAATGCTCGGTAACTGGTCACTCGGCGACTATTTCAAAGAGGAAATGATAGCGTGGAGCTACGAGTTCTTAACGAGTGATAAATACCTCGGTCTTGATCCTGAGCAGTTATCCGTAACCGTGTTCGAGGGTGACGAGGACTGCCCCCGTGACGAGGAATCGGCAGGTTATTGGGAAAAGGCAGGACTGCCCAGAGAGCGTATTTATTTCCTCCCGAAAAAGTACAATTGGTGGGGACCTGCGGGACTTACCGGACCTTGCGGACCGGATACTGAAATGTTCGTAGATACGGGCAAACCTAAATGCTCGCCCTCTTGTTCGCCCGCTTGTGATTGCGGAAAGTACCTTGAAGTATGGAACGACGTGTTTATGCAGTACAACAAGACGGCAGAAGGCAAGTACGAGCCTCTTGCGCAGAAGAACGTTGATACGGGTATGGGACTTGAACGTACCATAAAGACAATGCAGGGCGTTTCCAGCGTTTATGAAACCGACCTCTTCGCTCCCATTATCGGTAAGATCGAGGAGCTTACCGGCAAAAAATACGGATCTGACGAAGCGACTACCAAGGCAATCCGCGTTATTGCCGACCACGTCCGCACCGCCGTAATGATTATCGGTGACGACAGAGGCGTAGTTTGCTCCAACGTCGATCAGGGCTATATCCTCCGCAGACTGCTTCGTCGCGCGGTAAGATTTATCAAACAGCTGGGCGGTGGAATGGGCTTGCTTTCGCAGGTAGCGAAGGTAATAATCTCCGAGTATAAGGACGTTTATCCTGAACTCGGTCGTAACGCAGAACGCGTAATAAACGAAATCGACGCCGAGGAAGGTAGATTTGAAAAGACCATAAACGCGGGCATGAAGCGTTTTAACGCCATTCGAGAACATATTGTAGGCGACGTTATTGCAGGTAATACGGCGTTTAAGCTTTACGATACTTTCGGTTTCCCGATTGAAATGACAGTGGAGCTTGCAAGCGAAGCAGGGCTTAAAGTGGATATGGACGGCTTTAATAAGGCGTTTGAAGAACATATGGCGAAGAGCAGGGCAGGTGCAGAACAGAAGTTTAAGTGTGGTCTTGCCGACAACGGCGAACAGACAGTTAAACTCCACACCGCAACCCACCTTCTCCACGCATCTCTGAAAAAAGTCCTCGGTGACGACGGCATTTCTCAAAAGGGAAGTAACATAACCGAAGAGCGACTCCGCTTCGACTTCAACTTCCCCAGACCGCTTACCAAGGAAGAAATTACGGCGGTAGAGAACGCAGTAAACGAAGCTATCAACGCAAAAGTTCCCGTAGTGTGCGAGGAAATGACGTTGGAAGAAGCAAAGGAAGCAGGCGCAGAAGCGCACTTTGAAAGCCGTTACGGCGAGCGCGTGAAGGTATATACTATGGGCGAGTTCTCCAAAGAAGTCTGCGGAGGACCTCACGTAGAAAATACCGGCGACCTCGGTCACTTCCGCATTACCAAAGAGCAAAGCTCTTCGGCAGGCATAAGAAGAATAAAAGCAATCGTAGAATAATATCTTAAATGGGAGAATGCTTTATAAAGGCGTTCTCCCTCGCTTTTTTATGAGCGTGGGAATAAAATTTCACAAAAGGGTATTGACAAGCATATAATAGTGTGGTATAATTGACAAAATTATACAAAAGGAGTGACTTCACTATGTATTGCACTAACTGCGGAAAAGAAATCAATACTGAAAAGTGTCCGTATTGCGGTCATGATTCATCAGCTCCTCAAACGCCCGTAAACAACAACGTGTTTGATGAAGTGCCTAATAGCAACGCATATAATGGAAATGACGTATTCAACGAAGTTCCCAACCAGCAAAACGCGTCAAACTATAATAACAACTACGGTAACGTACCGGTTCAATTACAGAAACCGCCTCTCGGCATGGGATGGTTTAAGTTTTTGATAAATTTTGCTCTTATCGCTAGCGGTATATTAAACGTAATCACCGGAATAGTTTATTTTACAGGTGCGTCGTATGAAATAATAGAAGCGGGAATGGCTGCAATGGTCTATGAGGCTTATCCTGAACTGAAAATCCTTGATGTAGTGATGGGAATTTTTTCTTTAGTCTTTGCTGGTTTTGTAATTGCTACGCGTTTCTTGCTCGCCGGGTATAAGAAAATTGGTCCTATATTTTTATACGTAATATACGGTTTTACTTTAGTTATAAATTTAGTATATATTTTCGTAGGCGCAGGAATACTAGGAGTTTCAGTAGCTCAGCTTATCGACACGTCCACTATATCAAGTTTGATAGTTAGCGTAGCAATGTTAGTAATTAATATCGTATACTTTACCAAGCGTCGCGAATTATTCGTGAAATAAAAAATTAGCTTTTATGAAATGAGTTAAGGTTTTCGTAACGCATTTTTTACTCGGATAAAATTTTTTCATATTAAAAATGATTGCAATTTGCTTGAAATTATTGTATAATGCGTATAATGGGGTTTATGGGAAATTTTTCCAAAACCTGCGCATAATACTTTTGAAAAATTATATTTTGGAGGAAACATAAATGGAAACCTACGGGTTAGACAAAATCGGCATTAACGCCAAATCGGTTAGCAGAAACCTCAGCCCTTCCGCTCTTACCAAGCTTGCTCTTCGTGACGAACCTGACGCAATGCTTATGGACAAAGGTGCTCTCCTCGTTGAAACGGGTAAGTACACCGGACGTTCCCCCAAGGATAAATACGTTGTAGAAGAACCCTCTTCGGCAGACAAAATCAACTGGGGAAAAGAGAACGTTAAGATTTCTCAGGAGAAGGCAGACGCTATTACCGCAGATGTTAAGGCATACCTTTCCGGCGTTGAAAACGTATACGTATTCGACGGCTTTGCAGGCGCAGATCCTGAATACAGAATCTCCGTTCGCGTTATCAACGAGTATGCAAGCCAGAACCTTTTCATGAACAATATGCTTATCCGTCCTACCAAAGACGAACTCGTAGGCTTTGAAGCAGACTACACCGTTCTTTGCGCTCCCGGACTCAAGCTTGACGCAGCTAAGTACGGCATCAATTCCGAAGCTGCTATTATTCTCGACTTCGGCAAGAAGCTCGTTACCATCGCAGGCTCTAAGTACAGCGGTGAAATGAAGAAGTCCGTGTTCAGCGTAATGAACTACGAACTTCCCCTCAAGGGCGTACTCGGAATGCACTGCTCGGCTAACATGGCTACCGACGGTAGCGGTGACACCGCACTCTTCTACGGACTCTCCGGAACGGGTAAGACCACTCTTTCCGCAGACCCCAACAGAGGTCTTATCGGTGACGACGAGCACGGCTGGTCGGACAACGGTATCTTCAATATCGAGGGTGGTTGCTACGCTAAGTGTATCGGTCTTAAGGCAGAATCTGAACCTGAAATTTACAACGCTATCCGCCACGGCGCAGTAGTAGAAAACGTAGTAGTAGACAAGGAAACCGGCGCTCCCGACTATAACGATGGCTCTCTTACCGAGAACACCCGCGTATCTTACCCCGTTAACTTCATTGACAATGCAGTTATCCCCGGTGTAGGCGGACATCCCACCACCGTTATCTTCCTTACCTACGACGCATACGGAGTTCTTCCTCCCATCTCGAAGCTCTCCATCGATCAGGCTAAGTTCTACTTCGTTTCCGGTTATACCTCTAAGGTTGCAGGAACCGAGCGTGGAATTAAAGAGCCCGTTCCTACTTTCTCGACCTGCTTCGGCGCACCTTTCCTTCCTCTTCCTTCGTCCGTATATGCTGATATGCTCGGCGAGAAGATCGAAAAGCACGGCGCATCCGTATACCTCATCAACACCGGTCTTACCGGCGGAGCTTACGGCGTAGGCACCAGAATGTCCATTAAGGCTACCCGCGCTTGCGTAACCGCAGCTCTTAACGGCTCTCTCGCTAAGGCAGAGTTCGAAACCGATCCTATCTTCGGCTTCGGTATTCCAAAGGCAGTTGAAGGCGTAGATTCTTCCGTTCTTAACCCTGCAAACGCATGGAAAGATAAGGAAGCGTACGTTGCAACCGCTAAGAAGCTTGCTGCTTCCTTCCAGGAAAACATCAAGAGCTTCAACCTTCCCGAAGCTGTTGTTAAAGCAGGCCCTAAGGCGTAATTAACGCATAACTAAATAATAAAAAACTGCTCACTACGTGGTGAGCAGTTTTTGTTTTTAATCCAAAGTTAATTTGTATCTTCTTAATCTTTTCTTTTTATAGTAGTTATAGCTAATTTCGTCATCATAGTTTAATACTTCATAATCTAAATCTAAAGTCAGACATACGTTAATTTTAAGTCGCTTTTTACTGTAATAATAATCGCAAGCTTCTTTTTCTTTTGGATTTTTCTTTTCGTCGTAGTTCATACTAAATATTATACTTCTATAATATAGAAATGTAAAGTCTATAATATAGAAGTATGATAAAATTACAATATGATACTCTTGGGTGACAAATTAAAAGAACTCAGAAAGGGGAGCGCGCTTACGCAAAAACAAGTTGCGGAAAAATTGGGTATTGCTCACAATACTCTTTCTCAATTTGAAAATGACTTAGCGCGTCCGAGTTATGAAGTTCTTGTGAGACTCGCTTTACTATATGACGTTACTACGGATTATCTTCTCGGAAACAAGTCTTACGACCAGCCGTAAAATGAGGTTTTAATGGACACTTATACGACTATCAAAAATAGGCTTCTTTCCTTATTGGAAGAAAAACGTTTCTCAATCCATGGACTTGCAACGGAATCCGGTGTTCCGCCGTCAACGATTAAAAATATTTTGTATGGCAAAAGTAAAAACCCCGGCATAGTAACCTTAAAAATGTTATGTGATGGGTTGGGTATATCAATTATAGATTTTTTTAACGTTAAGGAGTTTGAAGAAATCGAAGACTAAAAAAATGCGTTTCGTTTTGAAACGCATTTTTTGTTATTAAGCTATAGAGAAAAAATTAAAAATCTGAAAAAAGTGTTCTTA
>JAFTMM010000020.1 GCA_017452405.1 Clostridia bacterium
AATATTGTTTTATCTATTAACTTGAGACCTAAAAAATGCTTGGGCTGGCTTTCACCTTTTGAAGCATTTTTTGGTGTTGCACTTGCTTGACAATTTGCCCTGTCAGCGAAGCTGACTGAGGGATTGTAAATAAAAAAATACAATCCCACCGCCTCTTGCGAGGCACCTCCCTTTGCACAAGGGAGGCTATACAAGCAGAAATTTTAATTTATTGATTGTCTAACCATAATATCAATATGTTTGCATACGCCTGCAAAGTCCAAATTTATTTGATTGTTTGGGATACGAATTACTTTTAATCCATACTCTTCAAGGAACCTAGTTCTAATAAGATCCTCCTGCATTTTTTTATCTTCGTAGTGTTGTGAGCCGTCGAGCTCAATTACTATTTTTGCCGAAGCACAATAAAAATCAACTATAAACTTTCCAATAATTTTTTGCCTTAAAAATTTAATTGGATATATGCGTAAAAAATCGTACCACAAACGTCGTTCTTCTTTTGTCATATTTTTTCTTAACGTTTTTGCAATAGGTACTAATTTTTTATTATGTTTGTGTTCCATATAAAATTCCTTAATATTCAATCTTAAAATAATCCAGATAGAGTTTGAATTTATCTTGCGCCATTAGGCAGGTGTCGTGCAAATATCCACGTTCGTTATTCCACTCGCTAAGACCGCGATAATAAAAGAATTTTAGTTCTTCATCAATAATAAAAGGCACGATATTGTTTCGTAAACATTCCTTAAATAAAATTAGTCTGCCAACGCGTCCATTGCCGTCTTGAAAAGGGTGGATACTTTCAAAGGCATGATGAAATTCAAGTATTTCGTCAAGCGTCTTGGTTTTAGTGGCGTTATAAGAAGCGAGAAGCGCTTTCATTTCGCTTGCTACGTTTTCGGGCTGAGTGGTTTCATTACCACCGACTTGGTTTGGAAGCCGTTTGTACTCGCCCACAGCAAACCAATTTTTTCGCGAGTCGGTAGTGCCGTTTTTTAGTGTGCGGTGTAACTCTTTGATTAAAGCTTCGGAAAGAGTTTTTTTGGCGTTTTCAATAATAATATCTATACACCGAAAATGATTAGCCGTTTCCACTACGTCATCGACTTTTATCGATTGGACTTGCCCTATAGTATTCGTTTCAAAAATATAACGGGTTTGGTCGTGGGTAAGACGGCTTCCCTCAATATGATTGGAATTATAGGTTAAGTCAACTTGCACCTTATGATAGATTCCACCCGATAATTTTGAGTCCTTTTCGCATTTCAAAACTTCGAGTAACGTTCTCGGCGCACGCTTCTCGTTACTCCTGCGCGGTTTTTCCGTATTTTCGGGGATGTTCCAAGTTTTGCTCGTTAAAAACGCCCCCTCAATCTTGCCCTGTGCGCAATAATTGCGAACGCTACGCTCCGATATATTCCATTTTTTAGCGCACTCTGCTACCGACAAATATTTCATATTTGACTCCTTCTCGTTTATTATATCATCTTATCGGCAAAAAATCAATAATTGCAGAGCTGAAAATAAGGGAATTTTGCCGATATCGGTAAAATTCCCTTAAAATATTTAATGCGAGTATTTTTTGTCGATAGCGGAACTATTCTACAGTTGGCAAGCCTGCAAAACCTTTTGCAAGGTCTTCTTCGGTGGGGATATAGTCGGACATTCGCCGTCATGGAATTTCTGATACGCTACCATATCGAAGTAACCCGTGCCCGTCAATCCAAACACGATAGTTTTATCTTCGCCCGTTTCCTTGCACTTCAACGCTTCGTCGATAGCGACGCGGATAGCGTGGGAGGATTCGGGCGCAGGGAGTATGCCCTCGACGCGTGCAAACTGTTCGGCGGCTTTGAACACTTCGGTCTGTTCAACCGCCCTCGCTTCCATAAGTCCCTGATGGTACAGCTCGGAGAGGGTGGTAGTCATGCCGTGATAACGCAGACCGCCTGCATGGTTTGCAGAGGGAATGAAACTACTACCAAGCGTATACATCTTTGCCAAAGGACAAACCTTACCCGTGTCGCAAAAGTCGTAAGCGTATTTTCCGCGCGTAAACGAAGGGCAGGAGGCGGGCTCGACGGCAATTATGCGATAATCCGCTTTACCTTGCAGTTTTTCCGCCATGAACGGTGCGATAAGACCGCCGAGGTTGGAGCCACCGCCCGCGCAACCGATAATCATATCAGGCTTAATACCATACTTATCCAACGCGGTTTTCGTTTCAAGACCTATTACGGACTGGTGCAAAAGAACCTGATTGAGTACACTACCGAGTACGTAGCGATAGCCCTCCGAGCCGACCGCAACCTCTACCGCTTCGGAAATTGCACAACCTAAACTGCCCGTAGTTCCGGGGAACTCTTCGAGGATTTTGCGTCCGACGTTCGTAGTCGTGGACGGCGAAGGAGTAACGTTAGCTCCGTATGTCCGCATAACCTCTCTGCGGAAAGGCTTCTGTTCGTAGGACACCTTGACCATAAAAACCTTACAGTCGAGATTAAAGTAAGAGCAAGCCATGGAAAGGGCAGTACCCCATTGACCTGCGCCCGTCTCGGTAGTAACGCCTTTTAAGCCCTGTTTCTTGGCATAATATGCTTGCGCTATTGCTGAGTTGAGCTTATGTGATCCCGACGTGTTGTTACCCTCAAATTTATAATAGATTTTAGCAGGCGTACCGAGTGCCTTTTCCAGACAATATGCGCGCACGAGCGGTGCAGGACGGTACATCTTATAAAAGTCGCGGATTTCGTCGGGTATGTCGATATAAGGCGTCGTTTCGTCAAGCTCCTGCGCCACGAGCTCGTCGCAGAACACCGCCGAAAGCTCCTCTGCGGTCATGGGCTTTAACGTGCCTGGATTGAGCAGGGGCGCAGGCTTTTTGTCCATAAACGCCCTGAGGTTTAACCACTTTTTAGGAAGCTCGCTTTCTTCAAGATATATTTTGTAAGGTATTTCTTTTTTCATAATAATTTCTCCTTTTATTTGTTAGTTGATTGTAAGTATTCATAGTTGATTGTTGATATTCTTAACTTAAAAGGTTTTGACTTATCGGGCGAAACCCGCCCATCGAAAAATGTATTTACAGTTAGTCATAACTACCTCCTTAAAACAAAAAACCCGAAGAACAAAAACTGTTCTTCGGGACGATATACTATACCGCGGGGCCACCCAAATTGACTCAGAAAAGAGTCCGCTTTTCGCACGTACCAACATACGCTCTGTCTTTTTACGGGTACAGCTCCCGTCGATTGCTACTGACGCAAAGGCTTAATCCCTCACGCGTTCGTTCGCCCTCGGAAGTCCATTCGGTTTCGCATTCTTCGCCGTAATCGCACCATCTACGGCTCTCTGTGGAAAAAGAGGTGAAACTTACTTACTCTTCCTCATCGGTTTAATTTGGATTTAATTTTTTATGATTATATCACCATAATATGCGCATGTCAACGGTTTGAAATAAATTTTTTCAAAAAAATTCGCTAATAATTTACAATCCCAAGGCGAAGCCTACGCCTATACCTACTACGGCGGAAATCACTACGATAATTATGGGGTGGACTTTTTTGAAAGCGAGTACGGTCATAAGCGCGAAAATCGCAAGCGAAATATAGATAGCGGGGGAAGCTAAAGCTTCGAGGCTGATACCGCCGGGGAAGAGCGCGGTCTGACCGACGGAGATTACGGCGGCGGCGATAAGTCCTACCGTAGCCGGCTTCAGCCCTTCCATCACGCCCATTACCGCGCGACTCTTGCGGAATTTGTCGTATACCTTCGCCACGATAAGAATGACTATAAACGAGGGCAGGATAACGCCGACGGTAGCGCATACCGCGCCTAAGATACCGCCTACTTGCGTACCGACGAAAGTGGCGAGGTTAATGGCAAACGGACCGGGCGTGGACTCGCTTATTGCCACGAAGTTGACGAGCGTAGCTTCGTCCAGCCAACCGAGCGTCGCTACTTCCGCTTGCACGAGCGGAAGCATAGCGTACCCACCGCCGAAAGTAAACAAGCCTATTTTGAAGAAAGTAAGGAAGAGTTCGAGATAAATCATTTCTTACCCTCCTTTTTCCTCATAGCCTTAGTCGCTATGATCGAGTAAACCAGCCCGACTATTGCCGAACCGAGAAGCACGAACACGGCGTTAATCCCTACGAACGCAACGAGCACGAACGCTACGAGCGCAATAAGGTAATTCGCCACCTTTCTCGGACACTTGCGTAGCATAGTCCAAAACGCCTTGACTATAAGCGCAAGCACGCCTGCGCGTATTCCCCAGAATGCGTATCGAACTACGGCGAGTTCGTTAAACGTTTCGTATACGAAGAAAAGTCCGAAAATAATCCCGAAAGAGGGGAGAACGAGTCCGAGCGTAGCGAGAAAAGCGCCAAGTACGCCCCACGTTCGATAACCTACGAAGGTGGCGGTATTGACGGAAATAGGGCCAGGCGTGGACTCAGCAATCGCAAGAATTTCCACGATATCGTCCTCGGTAATCCAGCCACGCTTCTCCACCGTTTCTCTCTGAATAATGGGAATCATGGCGTAACCACCGCCGAAAGTGAACAGTCCGATTTTAAAGAACGTCAAGAAAAGCTGAAGAAGCGTGCGTTTATCTCTTTTCGGCTTCTTCTTTTTTGCGTCAACGGTCGTTTGTGGATTTTGCTCCGCTTCTGCTTCGGTTATTTTGCCGAGCGTGGTATCACCCTCGCTAGGCTGGATTGTTTTCTTTTCTTCTTGCATTGGTCTTTACATTATACACAAAGTTACGTTTTAAGTAAACAATTTCTCCATTCTTCTATGAGTTTTTGCAAAGAGTAGGTTGCGTTTGCGGGAGACGTGGAGGGCAGGCATACCGCCTCCATACGTGTTTTATCCCGAATAAGTTTGTTATAAAGCAAATATGCAGTTTTGCCGTTTACGAAGATACGCTTAATCTTTGCCACGTCCAGAATAACGCTAAGGTCGTTTGTGCGGACGTTTTTTATCGAGCTGTCCGAACTGCCTACTACGTCGCAAGACTCGATTACGTCCCATACGGCTATGCGCGAGGAGAGCAGGAACGCGCGTTTTTCCTCCACGGTTTTCGGTTCGGCTACGCCAAAGACGGCGGAAACGACTTTCCAGAACCTGTTTTGCGGATGTCCATAAAAGAACGCCTGCTCCCGTGACTTAATCGACGGAAAACTGCCGAGTATTAAAATTTCCGACCTTTCGTCGTATACGGGCGGTATGGGGTGGGTAATCATAAATATAGTATATCATGGTTTTTAATTAAACGCAACTCCTCGGTCATCCTGAATCACTATGGCGAGATACTTCGACTACGAGCTAACGCTCTCCGCTCAGTATGACTTAAAGACAAGCAACTCCGTCATCCTAACGCTCTCCGCTCAGTATGACTTAAAGACAAGCAACTCCGTCATTCTAACGCTCTCCGCTCAGTATGACTTAAAGACAAGCAACTCCGTCATTCTAACGCTCTCCGCTCAGATGACTTAATGATAAAGCACCGCTCCCATGACGGCAAACGAAATTGAACCCAAACGGCGCATAAAATAAAGTTTTATTTATAAAAATTTATTTAATTAAAAATTTTTGGAAATAGATTTACAAAAGCGTTATATTATAGTATAATAGCATAGGCAATGGACGACGTGTCAATACTATATATAAATGCCAACAGGGAGAAATGTATGAAAAAAGTTATCGCCAAAAGACCGAATAAAGAAATTTACGTTGAGGACGGAAAACTTTATAAGCGTTTTGACAAGAGCTTTAAGAAATCGGATATTCTCAACGAAGCGATTAATCAAGCGCGCATAGAAGAAGCGGGCTTATCAATCCCCAAGATTTACGATATTAATATCGACGCAGACGGACGCTACTCGATCGTCATGGAATATATCGAGGGCAAGAGTCTTGAAACTCTGATGAGCGAAAACCCCGAAAAGGTAGAAGAATACCTCCGTCTTTTCGTGGAAATACAGCGCGATATGCATAAATACAACGTGCCTCTTCTCAACCGCACCAAAGAGAAGTTTACGCGCAAGCTCTACGACGCAAATATCGAGGGCAACACCAAGTACGAACTGCAAATGCGCCTTAACGGTATGCCCACGCACTTCAAGCTCTGCCACGGCGACTATGATCCGTCAAACGTAATCGTTACCGAGGACGGCAAATATTACATTCTCGACTGGTCGCACGCTACGACGGGCAACGGCTCTGCCGACGCTTCGAGAACGTACCTGCTCTTTAAGCTCAAGGGCAAGGACGAGCTTGCAGAAAAGTATATGGAGCTGTACTGCGAAATCAACAACACTACGCGCCATTACGTTTCCAAGTGGCTTCCTATCGTAGCCGCTTCACAGTCCGTCAAGGGCAAACCCGAAGAACGAGAATTCCTCATGAAATGGGCAACGATTGCCGAATACGAATAATAATTTCTCAACCAAAAACGGTGAAAGAGCGCATCTTTCACCGTTTTGTTACTTTAATTAAGCTATTTCATTTAAGCCTTTTTCATTTTTGCGATAATGGTATCTAGCCAACGAGGCGGAGTAAAGCAGTACTTGTCTTTATCCAGCGCATAGATTTTTGCCATATCTTCCTCGGAGAGCGCAAAGTCAAATATTTCGAAGTTGCTCTTAATGCGGTCGTAATTACACGACTTGGGGAAGGTGATGAGTCCGTTCTCGACGTTCCAGCGGAGAATAACCTGCGCGACTGTCTTGTCGTACTTTGCGCCGATTTCGGCTAAAACGGGATCGGAGAGCAATTTTTTATTGCCGTGACCTAACGGACTCCAGGACTGCACGGCGATATTCTTAGGTTCAAGGTACTTTCTCATTCGTCTTTGCTGACCGTAAGGCGAAAGCTCGATCTGATTAACTACCGGCGTTATCGTTCCATTTCGGAGAATATCTTCGGTTTGCTTCTCGTTGAAGTTACTCACGCCGATACTCTTAATCTTGCCCTCTCTTACTGCTTCTTCGAGGGCTTTCCACGCGCCTTTATAGTCTGCGTAGGGGCGGTGAATGAGCATGAGATCGATATACGGCGTTTTAAGACGCTCCAGCGAACGGTCGATACTCGCCTTTGCTTTTTCATAGCCGAAGTTGCATACCCAGATTTTACTCGTAATGAACAGCTCGTCTCTCGGAATGTTGGAATGTACAATAGCGTTACCGACTTCCGCTTCGTTCTGATAAATCTGAGCAGCGTCAATATGGCGATAGCCCACGTCCAGAGCCTGCGTTACGCATCTTTCGCAATCCTCTTTTGCAATCCCGTAAACTCCAAACCCAAGAATGGGAATTTTTACGCCGTTATTTAAAGTAACGTATTCCATAATCACCTCACAACTTATTTATTCAAGTATAGCACAAGATAACTCTGCACGCAAGCGACTTTAAGGAAAACTTTGATAATCTTTTTACTCGCCTTTTTAGCCCATAAATAGGCTATTATAGAAAATTGTAAATATATGCAAAAATCTCTTCTAATATATTGACAAAAACGGGTTAGTATGTTATTCTATTAGTGAAAAGTGTATTTTATTGCAAAAATCTCTTTTAAGGAGTTTGAACTATGGAAATAAAACGCGATTTCTATTTGAACAAACTAATAAAAAGACAAAATAATGGTCTTATTAAGGTTATAACCGGAATTCGTAGATGTGGAAAATCATATTTACTAAATACAATTTTTTATAATTATCTTATTTCAAACAACGTAGATGAAGACCATATTATTCGTTTTGCTTTCGATTCAGCACATGATCTGTATTTGATTGGGGAAAACCTCATAGATCTAGAAAAGGAAAGCAGAAAAGTTGATCCTGAAAAGTTTATGGCGTTTGTGCGTTCCAAAGTTGTGGATAAAAATATGTATTATCTTCTTCTTGATGAAGTGCAGATGCTTGGTTGCTTTGAATCTGTTTTGAACGGATATCTTCGTCAGGACAATATGGACGTATACGTTACGGGGAGCAACGCTAAATTTTTATCTAAAGATATTATTACCGAGTTTGCAGGACGAGGTGATGAAATTCATATGTATCCGCTTTCATTTTCGGAGTTTATGTCGTTTTACAAGGGCGACAAATACGAAGGATTAGCGCAATATATGTTGTACGGTGGGATTCCATTAGTTGTAGTGCGAGAGGACTCAAGAGATAAAGTTGCTGTTTTAACGAATTTATTTAATGAAATATACATTCGCGACATCCTAAAAAAATATAAGGTACGAAATCAACAAGAGCTCGAGGATCTTTTAAATATTCTTTCCTCATCTATTGGTTCATTAACTAACCCCGAAAAACTTAAAAATACTTTTAAAACGGTTAAAAAATCTAAAATTACTTCTAGTACTATAAAGAAATACCTTGATTATTTTGAAGACTCTTTCTTACTTGAGTCTGCTCAAAGATATGATATCAAAGGAAGAGCCTATATAGAAACCCCGAAGAAATATTATTTTACTGATCTAGGTTTGAGAAACGCTCGTATAAATTTCCGTCAACTCGAACAGACACATGCAATGGAAAACGTTATATATAACGAACTTCGCATGCGTGGATATAACGTAGACGTAGGAGTTGTTTCGGTGAACGAAAAGGAAAATGAAAAGATTGTTCGTAAACAACTTGAAGTGGACTTTGTATGTAATTTTGGCTCCGTCAGGTATTATATTCAATCTGCGTTTTCTGTTCCAAACGAAGCAAAGATGTTACAAGAGATTAGGCCTTTTAGGAAGATTGACGATTCCTTCAGGAAAATCGTTGTAACCAAAGACGTTGTATCACCTTATTATGACGAAAACGGAATTCTTATTATTAACGTTTATGATTTTTTGCTTAATAATTCATTTATGGAAATATAAAAATTGAAAATTACGATACGTATTTGAGATTTAACGCTTGTCTAAATCAATACCTTACCCAAAATTTTTATTTTTCCTTTCCGCCCTTTAACATTGACATATCCGAGAATATTTGATAGAATATAAAGCGTTTAAGAGATAACTTGCGGAGGCTTATACTTATGATTAAACAGGGGTTTGATAACGCCAAATATTTGACACTTCAGTCCGAAAAGATACAGGAAAGGATTGACTCTTTTGGCGACAAACTTTATCTTGAATTCGGCGGAAAACTTTTCGACGACTATCACGCATCGAGAGTATTGCCCGGTTTTGAGCCGGACAGTAAAATCAAAATGCTCTTAAACCTCAAAGAGATTGCGGAAATTTTGGTGGTAATTAACGCCAACGATATTGAAAACAACAAGTATCGCGGTGACTTAGGCATAACCTACGACGCGGACGTTATCCGCCTTATCAATATTTTCAAAAGCAAGGGGCTGTACGTCGGTAGCGTAGTAATGACTATGTACCACTCACAGCCGTCAATAAACTCGTTTATCAAACGCCTTGAAAACCTCGGAATAAAGGTATATAAGCACTATCCGATTGAGGGATATCCCTCGGACGTGCATAAAATCGTGAGCGAGGAGGGCTACGGTAAGAACGAATACGTGCCCACTTCGCGTAGGCTAGTGGTCGTAACCGCTCCCGGTCCGGGTAGCGGAAAGATGGCGACTTGCTTATCTCAGCTCTACCACGAGAATTTGAGGGGGGTTAAAGCGGGCTACGCTAAGTTCGAGACCTTCCCCATATGGAACTTGTCACTTTCACACCCCGTTAACGTAGCGTATGAAGCAGCTACGGCAGACCTTAACGACGTTAATATGATTGATCCGTTCCACCTCGAAGCGTATAACGAGCTGGCGGTGAACTACAACAGAGACGTGGAGATTTTCCCGGTAGTCAACGCTATGTGCGAAAAGATACTCGGCTACTCGCCGTATAAATCGCCGACGGATATGGGCGTTAATATGGCTGGGTTCTGTATCGTGAACGACGAAGCTTGCCGTTACGCCTCCAAACAGGAAATAATACGTCGCTATTTCGCCGCTCTTGACGAGGTAAGATTAGGCAGACTCGGCAAGGACGTCCTTTCTAAAATCGAACTTTTGATGAGCAAGACCGACATCTCGCTCGAAGACAGAAAAGTCGTTAAGCCCGCCGAGGAAAAGGCGCTTGAAACGGGCAACCCCGCCTGCGCTATCGAGCTTCCTAACGGGCAGATCGTAACGGGTAAAACGGGACATCTCGTCGGCGCGGCTGCTGCGTGTCTGCTTAACGCGCTCAAAGTCCTTGCGGGAATAGCAGACAGAATCGAACTTTTGTCGCCTACGGTAATCGAACCCGTTCAGCGCTTAAAAGTTGACCATATGGGATCGGTAAACCCTAGGCTTCACACCGACGAAGTTCTTATGGCGCTTGCTATCTGCGCCGTAACGAATACTACCGCCGAGCTTGCAATGGAACAGCTTTCACAGCTTCACGGCTGTCAAGTCCACTCCACCGTAGCGTTATCGCCCGCGGATAAAAAAACTCTGCAAGCACTCGGAATGAACGTAACGTGCATGGTATAGTGAGCGAGCGATAGCGAAGTATCGAAGGATCTAAGGCTCCCTCATAGAGGGAGCTGTCAGCGTAGCTGACTGAGGGAGTATGTAGCAATTATCAGCAAGCCTACTTATTTGAATAAGGTCTCCATTAGCCGACTTATTGAACGCAGATAAGTGAGGATTATCCTGTATAGTTACTTAATAGTACAAACTTTTTATGCGCTAAAAAGTTTGATCAAAAAGCGCTGAGAACCCTTGCGGTGGGTTCTCAGACTCTCCTGAACGCCTTTAAGGTCTTTACTGCGTGATGAGTAACTTGTTCCGTCATCCTGAG
>JAFTMM010000021.1 GCA_017452405.1 Clostridia bacterium
CCTTGCTCTGTGCACCCTGAATTACCGCACTACCAATATAACCGGAAAGAATAGGATCTTCGGAGTAATACTCACCGCCACGTCCGTTATATGCGTGACGATGCATATTCATACCAGGTCCAATCATAATAGGAAGGTTAAGAACAAGAGTGCTTTCACCGAGAATAATTTCACCGTTCTCGAAAGCAAGTTCCTTATTCCAAGAATATGCAAGGTTGGTAGGAGTAGGTGCTACTCTGGTACCAAAGCCTTTATATTCTTCCGCATCAGCATACGGAGTTCCCTGATACGAACCTTCTTCAAGGTAGTGATTATCAGAACCGCCGGGGCCATCGTCAGCATTGTGTCCCATATATTGTACGGAAGGAATTTCCTGAATATTATGGAATGCCTTAGATGCAAACGTAAGGAATTCTTCGATAGGAACTTGGTCTACAAGAGAAGCCCAACGAGGATCGTTGAATTCTGCGCCCTTCATATCATTCAGCGTAAGATCGCCTTTTACTCCCCACTGATACTTAGAAGTATCTGCATCCGTCTTTAACTGAATGAAGTCGTTTTTAAGCAGAGGTACGAGGTCGCCCGTTGCGGTAAGACCGGAATAAGTTTTAGGGAAAGTTCCGTTAAAGTTACTTCTCGTCATGTAAGTTACGGTGCCGGGAAGGAAGGTATTGATATCCATCGAATAGATGCCATCCGAAAGACGGTTGGTAATCTCAACGCCCTTATAGCTTACAGAGAAAGTATCTGCGTCATAACCCCAATTCCAAGAATATGCCTTAGTTTTATCGCCATCCTCAGTCATGCCGTCAGCCTCATCATATCCTTTAGCTGCAAGTATGTTATTGAGCGCGTCGTGCGAGTCATCGCCGATTGCCATAAAATATGTACCTTCATCGAGGATGAAAGTCTTTGCGTCCTTCGAATCGTAGCTTGCGATGTTAGCCAAATCTACGTTCATGGTAATAGTCTGGCTGTCACCGGGCTTAAGTTCTTTAGTCTTTTCAAAATCAAGAAGCTGAATAGCAGACTTCTCTACTTTGGTAGTTCCATGCTCATAAGGAGCCTGACCATAAAGCTGGATTACCGACTTACCGGAATAAGTATCACCCGTATTTTTAACGGTCACAGTAACCTTAGCACTTCTCTTGTCACCCATAATTTCAACGCTATCAAGCTTTTGCTCAAACGTCGTATAAGAGAGACCGTATCCGAAAGGATATACTACTTCATGAGCATAATCCCATACACCATCAGTTGTTGCAATCTTATAATCCGATCCGGTATAAGTTCCTGCCTTTGCGGTCTTAGCGCTTGAAACACCAGCAACTACATCAGCGTATCTGGTTTCATAATATCTATAACCAGAGTAGATACCTTCAGCGTTGATAAGATAACCGTTAACGTTCTCGCCACTTGCAAATTGCGATTTATTTGCCCAAGGAATATTACCAAAGTTCATCATTGCAGGAGCAACTGCGGTATTGGTAGCGTAAATGTCACCGAGGTGCGCCGAGGGAGTTTTGTCACCGCAAAGCACGTCAGCTACACCGTGGAAGCCATATGCGCCGGGATAACCTATCCACATAACAGCATCGATTTCCGGATCCGCTTCAAGTTCGCCAAGTTCCATCATCATGGTGGAGTTTACAAGCACGATAACTTTATCGAAGTTATCTTTTGCTTCTTCGATTATTTCTTTCTCTTCCGTGGAAAGACCTAAAATATTGCCCGTAGTAGTCTCCAATCCTTCAATAAGACCCTCAGCACCAGGATAGTAGTTCTTTGATTCACCACCGGGGCGACCAACAACTATGATTGCAGCGTCATCATAATTATCATATTCTGAATCAAAAGCATCATTATAAGAAGCTAATTCAGCAATAGAAAGTTCGGGTACATCGTTAGTTACCGCAAGTCCCTGATATTCGGGAGGCGTAGCACCAAAGCCTTTTCCGCCCCAAGTTAAGGTAGCTGCATAGTTTTCGTATGCTTTAAGCATAGAGGGGTTAAGTTGGAAACCATTGTCTGCAAACGCTTTGTAAATCTGGTTTCCCGTTTCAACGGTCTTTTTGTCTGCTATACTACCACCGCTGTTTCCATATACAGGTGCATAGCTGCGCAAGCCCATCATAGTAATTTTTGCCGTTTTAGAAATAGGCAAAGCATTTCCTTCGTTCTTCAAAAGAGCAAAGGTTTCGTGCGATTCTCTAATCGCGAATTCTTTGAGTCCTTCGAACGCTTCCTTAGCGGTTTTAAATTTCGATTGATAAATCCAATCCGCTTCATCAGTTTCTTCGGAAACGATTTCAGAGCTCAGTGTGTCGAATGCTGCGTCAAGCGGAGCAGGGTATTTTTCCATTACTATACCTAACGTAATGGCAGCAGAAAACAAAAATGCAAATACCATGGTAGCTATACGCAAAATTCTTACGAGTAGTTTTGTCATACATTCCTCCTATGAGATTTTTTATCCTTTTTACAGGACAATTATAGAATATCACTAAAATATTCCTCATTCAAGACATCTATTGCCCAGTTCTGGACATTTATTGACAAGATTTGAAATTTATTTTTAGATTTCACAAACCCAACACAAACCTAACACACGTTCAACATAATTTTCATTTATACAAAAACATTAAAATTATTTTATAACCTGTATCTAAAATACATAATCTGTAAAAATCGAGTAAATGAAAATACTTCTTCTTTAATAAACCGCTTTTTCATACAATAGACAAATTTTGCTCTTAATTCGATTTGCATAAAATGAACTAAGTTTAAAATCGAATGCATAAGCATTATTAAAGTTAATGGTTCTATAATAAATGTTGGGGTGGGAAGAAAAAGATTTCAAAAAGAGGTAAAAAAAGAGAGCATATCTCGTTAAAGTTTAGTATAATGAATCTACCCAATAAAACCATACTAAACGGAGATATACTCTTATGGATAATTA
>JAFTMM010000022.1 GCA_017452405.1 Clostridia bacterium
AGTGGGAACTGGTGATTATGAAACTAAGATGCTCAACATTCTTGGATTTGAAGGGTATGGTGAAAATGCTACCGATCTTTCTATAGACGTTAAGTTTGGAACAATTTCCGAAGGTGTTGAAAATTTAGAATCGGATACAAAAGAGTCGTATTTGAAACTAATGTATGGTAAATATTTTGAAGGCACGTATGATTGTCTTACGAGAACTAAATTGAGTGATGGAGTTACGGAAGTTCCTTCCAAAAAATTAGTATTTATAGCTTCCAGACTCAATTCTTATCCTGCATTAGCGACAAATGCCGCTTATGGTATCGGAGGAGCAAGTTCGGTAGATGATGTTCCTGATAATTATGAAGATTTAGCAGCAAAATATAAGACCAAGTTACTGTTTGGCACGGCGGATGATTATGAAATGTTCATTTCTCAAATTAACAATAATGAAAACTATGTTACAGCGCCGACTAACGAACAAAAAGATCAAATTAAGGTAAACGCTTTTAATTACTATATCAACTACATGTTTACACTTAAGTATACGTACGAATTGTATGGAGCGAATTTTGATATAATTCTTAAAGGACATCCTAGAGAAACGATGAATGAAATGTCGTCATGGTCATCCCATTATGTATTAGGTGATAGTTATAATTATGACTTATTAATAAATAACTTAATGGTTGCTTTCCATAGTTTAGACAGCGTTGGTAAATACATCGGTATGGTTCCTTATGGTACGGCAGCAGAAAATCTTGCATATTTAGGTGCAGATATCTCGCTATGTGGACTTCCTTCTTCGACCTATACCGGATACGATACGGCTGTAGATATTAAATTTATTTTGAGTCTTACTAATAGCGCAATAAATTCTGATACTAATCTTAATGGTCGCTATGAGGCTGGAACTCTTTTAGATCACGATGAATCTGGCAATGAAAATATAACTGATTTCCATAACTTGGGCTTGATCTATAAGAATTTGGTTGCGATATACACTGAGGCTTCCGATATGTCTAACGCATCTACGTATCAGACTCTTTTTGAAAACTGGTTAAGAACTCAAGCAGGGCTTGATGCCGGTGCAGATCTTTCTGGATATGACGTAGATCAACAAGGTTTTTTGGTTGCGCCTGAGGAATAAAGCAACTTATTTATAATGAAAATAGGGTTCACGTCAAATTGATGTGAACCCTATATTTTTATTCTATTCTTTACACCATGGCGATATTGATAAGGTCGGAGTTACCGCTTTTGCCGTTAGGCGTTCCGCCGGTTATAACAATAAAGTCACCCGACTTAACGAGTCCCGACTCTTTAGCGGCGCACTTTGCGAAGTGGAAAAGCACGTCAACGGAGCGGTATTCGTCGCTCATGACGGGATAAACGCCCCAATTAAGCGCAAGTTTTCGATAGGCGCGCTCGTTGGTGGTCATGGCGATAACCTCGGTAATGGGGCGGAAGCGCGAAACCAGCTTTGCGCTTGAACCCGACCTCGTGCAAACGACGAGAGCTTTAGCGTTAATATCGTTGGCAAGCGTGCAGGCGGCGTGGGAGAGCGCTTCGTTCTCACCTTCAATTTCGTATTCGTCACGACGAATATGTTGCAAAAATTCGGGATTTTGCTCGGCGCGCACCACTATGCGCGACATAGCCTCCACCGTCTCAACCGGATATTTACCGGCGGCGGTTTCGCCCGAAAGCATAACGGCGCTCGTTCCGTCGTAAACTGCGTTGGCGACGTCGGAGATTTCCGCGCGGGTAGGGCGAGGCTTGGTTATCATCGACTCAAGCATTTCGGTAGCGGTTATGCACGGCTTTCCCTTTCTGCGACACTCGTTTATTATATATTTCTGCACGTCGGGCAGTTCTTCGTAAGGCAGTTCCACGCCGAGGTCGCCTCTGCCGATCATTATACCGTCCGAGGCTTCGAGAATGTCGGCAATATTATTAACGCCTGCGCGGTTCTCGATCTTGGCAATAAGGTCAACGTCCGGCCTTGCACCGATAGAGGCGAGATACTCACGCACTTCCACGACGTCCTGAGCCTTGGACACGAAGGAGCAGGCTATAAAGTCCACGTCCTGACTAATGCCGAAAGCAAGGTCACTCTTATCTTGCTCGGAAAGGTAGGGCATTTTAAACTCTTTATCGGGGAAGAACATTGACTTGCGGTCGGAAACTTCGCCACCAATGACTACCTTGCAAAGCACCTTTGGCGGAGCTACTTCGGTTACTTCAAGCGCGATTAACCCGTTATTAAGAAGCACCTTGTCGCCGGGAAACATCTCGTCGCAAACGCCTTTATAGGACACGGTGACCTGCGTTTCGTCGCCTTCGACCTCCTCTACGTTAAGCGCAAAGACGTCGCCTGCTTTAAGCGTAACTTTGCCATCTTTAAACGTTCCGATACGGAACTCAGGACCTTTGGTGTCGAGAAGGAGCGCAACGGGCAGTCCGAGTTTATCACGCGCGGTCTTTACTGCGGAAATCCTTTCGGCGTGTTCTTCGTGCGAGCCGTGGGAGGCGTTGATGCGCGCTACGTTCATACCTGCTTCGATCATTTTAGCGATAACGCTTTCGGTTTTTGAAGCAGGACCGAGGGTGCAAATGATTTTGGTTTTTTTCATAAAAATATATCACCTTTGAAAAGTTATTTACAAATTAAGGTAATCATATTTTCCCCGCGTATATTCTACAATATACGGAGAGAAATCGCAAGCGTTTAAGGGCTTGACTTATTAGTGCGATTGGTGTAAAATGAAAGCATGAAAATCGTTATTGTAGGCGCAGGAAAGGTGGGCTCGGAAATAGCCCGCGCGCTTTCCGGCGAAAATCACAACGTCGTAATCGTAGACAGCAAAAGGGAATGCGTAGAGAGTCTCACGCAAGAGCTTGACGTGCTCGGTCTGGTTGGCAACGGCGTCGTTGCAGACGATCTGATCGAGGCAGGCGTAAAGGGCGCTGACGTCGTTATGGCGGTAACTAAAAGCGACGAAACCAACGTCATCTGCTGTCTGGTCGCAAAAAAGCTGGGGGCAAGACGCACCGTGGCGCGCGTTCGCGAGCCCGAATATTCGGCGCAGACCGAGTTTATGCGTAGCAGTCTCGGCATCGACCTCGTGGTTAATCCTGACAAAGAGACGGCGGATGAGATAGCAAGATTGCTTCGTTATCCCGGCGCAGAGCACGTAGACACCCTCGGTCACGGCAAAGCCGATATCGTAGGTCTGCGTCTTGAAGCAGACTGCGATATCGTGGGCAAGTCGCTTCGCGAGCTGTTTCGGACCATGAAGATAAAAGTTCTCGTTTGTGCGGTAGAGCGTGACGGCGAAGTAATTATTCCCGACGGCGACACCGTATTTGCAGAGGGCGACGTCGTATATTTTTCGGGTAATTACCGTTCGGTAGACGCGCTACTTCGTCAGCTTGAGCTTTCCGTGTTCGTTCGTTCGGTACTTATCGTAGGCGGTAGCAGAATTTCGCACTATCTTGCTTCACTCCTTATCGACAGCGGAATCAAAGTAAAAATTATCGAAAGAAATCGCATAAAATGCGAGCGCCTTGCCGAAGCGCTTCCCAAAGCGCTGGTAGTCTGCGGTGACGGCACGGATAAAAACGTGCTTGCCGAGGAGGGGATAGACCTCGTTGATTCGGTTATAACGCTCACCGGCGGTGACGAAGAGAATATTCTCCTTTCATTATACGCAAAATCTCGCGGAGTGGATAAAGTTATTACCAAAGTGAACGGCACGACTTTTTCCAATCTTCTCGCAACTCTTGACCTCGGCTCGGTAATAAGCCCAAAGTCGGTCGCAAGTGAAACTCTCGTGCGTTACACTCGTTCGCTTCAAGCTCCTGAGGGAAGTAACGTCCTTGCGCTTTATCGCATAGTAGGCGACAAAGCCGAAGTGGTTATGTTCACGGCGAACGAGGGCAGTAAAATTCTCGGCAAACCGCTTAAAGAGCTTCGCTTCCGCAAGGGTTCGCTAATTGCAGGCGTGCTTCGCGGACGCGAGTTTATCGCTCCCGACGGCAATACCGTAATCGAGGCAGGCGACGAAGTTCTCGTCGTTAGCGCTAAGCATAAATTTTATATGCTCGACGACGTTCTTAACTAATTATGAATTTCAAAGTAGTAGCTTATAATCTCGGACAAATCCTAAAAGCAGTAGCCTTTCTCATGGCTCTGCCCCTTTTGTCTGCCGTGATTATGGGCGAAACTTCGGCTCAACTGTTGTTTGCGTTTATCGTTCCTATGCTGATCGGGCTGGCTCTCGGATTTTCGCTGTCCTCTCAAAAGCCCGAAGACAGCACCTTCTACGCCAAGGAGGGATTCGTAATCGTAGGCTTGAGCTGGATACTCATATCTCTGCTCGGCGCGCTTCCGTTTACTATCGGAACGTTCGGTAATCCGTACTTTGCCGACCTTAGTTACGTGGACTGGCTGTTTGAATCGGTATCTGGTTTTACTACTACCGGTTCGTCCATACTCCACTTAACGCCCTACGGACACCAGATCGACCTTATGTATAGCTGTGGTCGCTCGCTTCTGCTGTGGCGCAGTCTTACGCATTGGATAGGCGGTATGGGCGTACTTATCTTCATCCTTGCCGTTCTTCCCTCGTCAGGCGCAAGCGCTATCCATCTTATGCAAGCGGAGTCCACCGGTCCAACGGTAGGTAAACTCGTTTCACGCATGAGCTCTACCGCGCGTATACTTTATATTATATACGCAGTAATGACCGTCGTTCAGATAGGCGTGCTGTCCATTTCGTGCGCTTTTGACGAGAGTATGAACTTCTTTCACGCACTCGTGCTGTCGCTGGGTACGGCAGGTACGGGCGGTTTCGCCGCCACGAGCGCGAGTGTAGGCGAGTTCGGGCTGTACGTTCGTGTGGTCGTGACCGTATTTATGTTCCTGTTCGGAATAAATTTCAACCTATACTTCTGCCTACTTCTCGGCAAAGTCAAGGATTTTTTCAAAAATGAAGAGCTCCGCCTTTACGTCTTAATTCTCGTAGGCGCAATACTCATAACTACGTTTAACGTTTGGCTGTCACTTGGTGAAACGGTGAGCGAGTATAAGTCGTTCGGGGAAACGCTGGGGATAGCTTCGTTTACCGCCGTGTCGCTTATGACCACGTCCGGTTTTGCCGTAGCTGACTTTACGCTATGGCCGGCGCTTAGTCAAGGCGCGCTACTAGCTCTTATGTTCGTGGGCGCAAGCGCAGGCTCAACGGGCGGCGGATTTAAGTGTTCGAGATTTTTGCTCCTCGTCAAGTCGGCGGTAGTTCGCGTCCGCAAGGTGCTCAACCCCCGCGCCGTATATTCGGTTAAAATGGACGGAAAAAAGGTAAGCGACGAAGTAATCACGGGCGTAAACGGATATTTCGTCGTGTATGCGTTAATACTAATTCTGTCTACATTCGTCCTGCTTTTTGACGCAGGCGCGCTGGGCGATACTCCGCTCCTGTCGGCTTTCTCCACAGCGCTGTCCGCTCTTAATAATATAGGACCGGGTATGACCACCGCCCTCGGACCGAGTGGGGACTTCTACGCGTATAATATCGGAATGAAACTTCTCCTCAGCCTGCTCATGCTGTTTGGAAGACTTGAGATTTATCCCATTTTGTTCCTCGTGTCGCCACGGACGTATTCAAGAAAGGGGTAATTGTCCACTTTTACTCAAAAGTTTGATCAAAAAGGTTTTGGAATAGGTTTACGTTAGTCAGCTTATTGAATGTAAATAAGTGAGGATTAACCTGTATAATTACTTGACATTACAAA
>JAFTMM010000023.1 GCA_017452405.1 Clostridia bacterium
TGCCTCTTCCCGACTCACCGCTTTCATAGAAGCCTTTAAGAGTGGGGTTAACTTCGAAACCGGCATTTTCAAGACCTTCGTAAAGATCCACGATGTCTACGCCCGAACGCGCAGAAGATCCCGATCCGCCATAAACGAGGTTAACGGAGTTCTTACCGAATACGCTTATCTTCGCACCCTCGCCGAGAGGAAGAGCGTTGCCTTCGTTTTTAAGCAAGATATTTCCTTCCGAAGCGATTTCTTCATTGAGCGCGTTTGCTTCTTTCAGAGCGTCGTCCTTCGTTTTGATTTCACCGGAAGTCTGGTGCTGATTAAACTCAGCGTTTTCTACTGTATAATACTGATACTTCGAAGCGTCGCCGGACACTACCGTACTCTTTTCTCCGCCGAATACCGACGAAATCGTGCTGTAAAGGAAAGCGTTCTGCGTTGCTACGAGAGATACTGTGAGCAAGAAAATTAATACGACCACGGTCGTTATAAGCCAACCGCGCGCGCCTTTCCATATTTTCTTTATGATATTCATTCCTCATCCTCCTTACGCTTGCGTATAAGCTGCGAGATTGTAGAGCGCAGGACGCCACGAGAGCGTAGCTCCGCCCAAGTTCTCAAACTCAATAGCGTCAATCGCAGGGTTGTAAGATCCGCCGACGTTATTGCTATTGCTGTAAAGCTGAATTTCAACGACGTTAGCGCCTTCTACAAGGTTCACCTTGCCAAACGCATACTTCTTGAATTCTACCAATTTGCCCGAGCTGTTATCAATCGCAATAGAACCGTAAGCAACGTCTACGCCGTTTACGCGTACTGCAAACTCGTTAGGCTCAATAGAGAACGAAGCTGCTACTTCGGAGTCAAGGAATGCGGAGATATCTGCGCCGGTTACGGCTCTATCCGATTCAAACTCGAAGGTAAGAAGCATAGGACCGTAAGTATAAGGAAGATAATATCCACCTGCTACCGTCTCGCAATCTTTACCGTTCTTGCTTCTGCTTGCCTTAACTTCAGGCGTAGAGTCGATAAGTCCACCCTCCTGAGCAGAACCGGAATATCCCGAACCTACCATACCTCTAAGGTCGATATATTCAGCCTCGAAGCGAGTTACGCCGGAAACTACTGCGTCTTCGATATGTACGGTGAAGGTAGCTTTCTTGGATGAGAAGCCTTCAGCCGACGCCATAACTTCGATTGCTACCTGCTTATACGACTTGGTAGGAGCGCCCGTTACGACGCCGGTATCGGGATCGATAACGAGTCCATCGGGAGCAGATACAAATTCGTATTTAATAGCAGAAGTATCGCTTTCGTAGCCGGCAGGTTTAGACGCTTTACCTAAATCAAGGTTACATTGCTGTCCAACGAAAAGATCGTTTGCGGAATCTTCATAGTATTTTTCATTCTCATAAACGAGAGTAGCAACTACCTTAATGGAATATTCCTTAGATACGTCCTCACAGCCGTCTGCCTTGGCGGTAATAGTGAAGTTAAACTGACCTACGTCGGTAGTTTTACCTACGAGCGCGCCGTTCTCGTAAAGGGATAATCCCTTGGGAAGCTCGCCTTCGGTCACGAAGAACGTCGTTGTCTGACGGTTAGTCGTACTTGCCTCAACTGCGTTGGGAACGTATACGTACTTGCTCGTTTCAACGTCGGCAAACGACTCTGTCTTAAGAGTCAACGTTCCCTCTTCCGCAACCGAGGGGAAGGAAGCGTTTACTTTGATTTTAAACTCGGCTGTTGCCGCGGTATAACCCGTTACGCCTGCTCTTATACTGAACGTAGCGTTAGTAGCTTCCGTGGGGGTGCCGGAAATAAGTCCTTCTCTTGAAAGAGATAAGCCTGCCGGAAGTTTGGAACCTGCCGGAAGAGTATATACAACGTTCGGAACTGCGGTCGAATCAACAGCGCTTACAGCTGTTGCAACGTTTGCGGTATAGAACGTACCAGCCGTTGCTTTGGGAAGCGCGCCTGTATCGTATACGAGCCAAGGCTTTGCCGCTTTAAGCAGAACGTCAGCCGTTACGGGAGCGCAGTCTTTTGCCGAAGCGGTAATTTTCAAATTATGTTCGCCATTAGAAGCGACGGTGCCGGAAAGTATTCCGTCCGAAGAGAGATTTACTCCCTCAGGTAGCGGATCGCTGTCCTCTGCAAGCGCGTAAGTTACGCCGTTAATTACCGAGCCGGACTCGGTCGTTGCGATAGCAACGCTCTTTTCAAAATCCGCGCCGGTTACTACTTTGACTTCCTGCGATTCGTAAGCGAGAGCGCCTTCCTGAATTTTTACGTTGAAGGATGCTTCCGCGCTTTTTTCACCCAAAGTTGCGATTACCGAGAAAGCAAAGTCACCTTTTTCGGTGGGGATACCTTCAATAAAGCCGTCGGCGTCCATTACAAGACCTGCAGGAAGTACGGAGCCTTCCTTTAAGGCGTATGCAATAACGTCGTCGGGGTTCTCGGTCTTAGCAGTACCGACGAACGCCATATAATCTTCTCCTACTTTTCCTTCTATAATGGTAGTGCTAATTGCGCTTCCGTCTGCACCTACGCCATAGGTAAGACTACCGCAACCTGTAAACGTGAAAAGCGGGAAAATCATAACAAAACATAAGATTAAAACCATTAAAAACGTAGGCTTTGATTTTATGAAAGTTTTTTTCATATTTTCTCCTTGATTAAAGAAACCATAATGGGCGATATGGACTTCCATCCACTCGCCCATTATGTTCTTTGTTTATTACACTTAGTGATCTAAATCACGCGGTCGTAATTAGTTCTCTCTTTTCTTAAGAGCGAAGA
The DNA here is from genome assembly GCA_017452405.1 of Clostridia bacterium. GTDB lineage: Bacteria > Bacillota > Clostridia > Christensenellales > Pumilibacteraceae > Protoclostridium. The sequence goes on from JAFTMM010000023.1 coordinate 2,797, forward strand.
ATGCAACGCCTGCTACTGCAAGAGCGCCGAATACGATTGCAAGAGTTCCGCCGATATTGCCGGAGCATGCGTCTTTACCGTTTACACCGTCTTTACCGTCTTCACCGTCAGCACCAGGAGCGCCTGCAGGTCCCTTAAGATCTTCGAGAGCTACGAGGTTCTTCCATTCGGTTTCACCTTCATAACGCCACTGAATGTGAGTTGCGCTCTTCTGAATCTCAATTTCTCTACCGTCTGCACCGGGAGCACCAGTAGCGCCGGTTTCACCCTTGTCACCCTTGTCACCCTTGTCACCCTTAGGTCCCTGGGATCCGGTTCCGCCGGAGCCGCCGCCTACGCCACCGTTGTTGTTAACCCAATCAATGATGTCGTAAGAGGTCGTTTCCTTAACTACAACCGTGAAGGAAGAGATAGCCTTGTTTGCGTTCTTGAGGATTACCCACTTATCCTGTTCGAAGTTAGCTTCAGTGCCCGTTCCGTTTGCGGTTACGCAGATCTGGAGAGCATAAGAGCCTGCTGCGAACTCGGGATCAACGGTACCGGAGAGTACGCCGGTCTCGGGATCGAGGGTAAGACCTTCAGGCATAGTGCCGAGGTAGAGTCTGTACTGAACGTCTGCAAGGTCAGCGTCACCAAGGTCGATTTCGAAAGGAAGTCCCTTCAAAGCAGTAACGGTTTTGTTAGCTACGTCGTAACCGCTGATGTTGTAACCAAGCTTCTTGGTTGCTTCGTCACTGCTGTAGAGGAAGTCGAATGCATAACCGTTCATGGTTGCGTTCGTGTTGATGAGACAGTAAGCCTGACGCTTCACGCAATCGTAAAGTGCCTGCTTATGCGAATCGGTAAGGCATTCTGCGCCGTATACTGCGTTGTTCTTAGTCATACCGAATACGGTAGCGAAGTCGTAGGTTACGCCGTTAGAGGTCTGACGACGAAGGTCAAGACCGATGTCGCCACCTGCGCGGATCATCTGGTTAGCGTTCATACCGCCGTTCTTGGACTGGAATGCGTCGGTAGTGAACTGACCGATTACGCCCCACTCGCCACGTACGAGACCGTTCATAAGACCGTAGCATGCGCCTGCCCATTCGAAGCCGAAACGGTTGAAGGAGGTCATGAACGCTGCAGGAGTAACTGCGTCGCCAGAGGTCTTGATCTTATTAACTGCCTTAGCAGCCCACTCGAAGGGACGAGTGTAGATCTGACGGGTAGTCTGTTCGTCTGCCCATACGGACATGTTGTTGTTCTCACGAGCAGTTTCCATGTCGTTGAGAGCGAAGTGCTTCATGTAGCAGATAAGGCCGTTTTCGCCTGCGCCTACTACAACGCCGGAAGCCATCTTGCCAGAGAGCGTAGCGTCTTCGGAGTAGTACTCGAAGTTACGTCCGCCGAACTGAGATCTGTGCATGTTAACGCCGGGAGCGTACCAACCGGAGGAGTGGTTCCAAAGAGCAACCTGACCGGTGTGCCAACCCTGAAGGTAAGCGATTTCTTTGTTCCAAGTTCCTGCAACAACGGTTTCGGGAGCGAAGTTACCCTTAATGGAGGAACCTCCGTTCATTTCTGCTTTCCTAGGAGCGCCGAAGGAGTTGCTGATACCCTGAGGTCCGTCGTGGTGGATCTGAGAGATGATACCGAATGCGGTAGCGGTAGGAAGAGCCTTGAACTGGCTGAATGCGCCGTTGATGGACTGTGCAGCCTGCTCTACGGTGAACTGAGCTACGAAATCGTCGAAGATTTCATCATCCATTGCCTTACCTACGAGGTCTTTAAGCTGAATGGGAGCGGAACCGGGTTCGGTGTAAGCAGCTTCAGTTCTGAACTTATAAGTTGCTTTCTTAGCGCCTTCTTCTTCACCGGTCGCGGTGTAGTACCACTTGTTTGCGCCTTCTACGCTATCATACGAAGTTCTGAATACTGCGTTATCAAGGTTCCAATCGTCGTTGTCGTGATCGAAAGGCATGAGGAGTTTAGCAAGCCATGCTTCGTCTTTAACGAGCTCAGCGTCCGTTTTTCTGAGATATTTAGGGGTGTTAGACCAGTCTGCGGGAACGGGCTTAACTGCGGTGGGTCCGGTACCGGAGGTCCAGTCAGCAGCAGAGTAGTTCTTGCCGTAGATGAATCTGTACTGTGCCGACCAGAAAGGATCGAGCACGGTGTTGTCTGCTTCAACTTCGAACCAGTAAGGAGACTGAGGGAAGGTGCCTGCAAAGTCTGCACGGCTCATTACCTTGCCTTCCATTTCTGCGTTCATTTCTTCGAAGTGAGTCTTAACGTCCTTGCCGGAATCGGGGTCCTTATCGAAGTTGATAGCTTCTGCAAGGGTCCAAGTCTGCTTGGTCTTGTCTTCGGTAGAAGCGGTAGCCCAACCGTGAGCGTCCTTGCTTACGTAGAAGTTGTATGCGCCTGCGTCAAGTTCCCAAACTTTCTTGCCGTTATCGTTAGCGTCGTAAACGTCGAAGGAAGCCATTTCGAAAGCCTTAACGGTAAGAGTTACGGTATCGGTCTCACCGGGCTCAAGGAGCTTGGTCTTAGCGAAGTCACCAAGGGTAACCTTGGACTTTTCAATACCACCCTTGGTGTAAGGTGCTTCGTAGTAAAGCTCTACAACGTCCTTACCTGCAACGTCACCGGTGTTTTTAACGGTTACGTTAACAGTGTAAGTGTGGTTCTTATATTCTGCATCGTTAGTTACGTTGATTTCGCCAACAGTCCACTCGAAGGTGGTGTAGGAAAGACCGTAACCGAAAGGATATACTACTTCGTCTTCGTATACGAATCCGTCGTAGTTATCAGCTGCAGCTTCAGCAGCTGCGGTCTCGTAGTACTGATAACCTACGTAGATACCTTCTTCGTAGTCAGCGCCAAAGTAACCGTGGTCGGTCGTGTAACCGGTACCGTCGGAAAGCATACCGGTGAATACTTCGAGTTCGCCTTCACCGTTAACCATAGTGTACTGGTTACCGAGGTCGGAAGTGACGCTAAGTCCGCTACCTACGCGGTGACCGGAGTTGTTAGCAAACGAAGGGGTCTTGGTGAAGTCTGCTGCAAGGGTGTCAACAGTTCTACCGGAGGGATTGATTTCACCTGCAATGATCTTTGCAAGGGAGTCGAAACCGTTCATACCGGAACCTGCTGCCCAGATTACAGACTTAACGCCTTCGTCTTCAGCGAGAGGTTTAACTTCGAATGCGGAAAGGCTGTTAAGAACTATGATAACGTTTTTGAATTCAGCCTTAACTGCTTCGATAAGAGCTTCCTCGTTGTCGTCAAGCTCAAGGTAGTGCTCGAACGGGTCGGATTCTCTACCTGCGCCTGCAAGAGGAGTCCAATCGCCGTTTCCTGCTACTTCCTTATCGATTTCTTCACGGTTGGGAGTACCCTCGGTGCTCTTGTCGGTAGTTCCCTGCTCGTCTGCGAAGGACGACATAGGAAGGTCTGCACCTTCACCACCGATACGAGAGAACACGATAACTGCTGCGTCGTCGTAATCGCCGTACGAATCCTTAACGTCCTCGGTGTACTTATCCTGAGACGTTTCACCGGTGTACCAGAACGTAGCCTGAGCGTTACTCATCGACGTACCGCTTCTAACGGGACCGGACGCGTTGTTATCTTTATAGAAATCAACGAGCGTAGGGTTAACGTCGAAGCCTTCGTTCTCGAGTGCGTCGATAATGGTTACGTCTACCGCGCTACCGCCGGACGAACCGGAACCGGAATATACGGGGTTAACCGAGTTCTTACCGAATACGCTTATGCTGGAGCCAGCACTAAGCGGAAGGCTGGGAGCCGTAACAGTGGTAGGTCTCCAACCACTCGTCGTGTAGGAATATGTATCGTTCTTGAGAAGAACGTATCCCTCACCTGCGATTTCTTTGTTGAATTCGCGCTGCGCGTCTAAGGCTTCCTGGGCACTTTCGTAATCGGTAGTATAGACTACGCCAGTCCAGCCGGTCTTAGCCGCTGATGCACTGAAAGTGTCTGCATTGATAGCAAAGCACATAATAAGAGCAACTACCATGCAAACAGCAACGGAAATCATCTTAGAAAAGCGACTTCCAAACAATGCTTTTTTCATTTTCTATCCTCCTTAGAATAAAATTACCGCTACCTCTTAGGGTAACGGTAACATTATAATGGACTAGAAATTTTATTCAATAGGTTTGCCGAAAACTGCATTTAATTTGGTGAAACCTGCACATCTTTTTGCATAAATTGTCGTTTTAATCTTCTAACTTGGTCAATTTAAGCGTCCTGAAGTGGGAAGAAGGCGTCGAGCATAAACAGGTCGTCCTGTGCAGTTACGTTAAGCCGTCCGCCGTATTTTTCCACTATCATACGCATACTGCGCGTGCCGAAGCCGTGGTTTTCTCCCTGCTTGCTGACGGGAAGTCCTTCTTCAAAGGTCAGGTTCTCTTCAAAATAGTTGGTGAAGCTTATGTTGACAAAGCCTTCCGTACGCTTTTCCGCAATGGAGATTACGCGCTTTTCCTTGTCCAGCTTTTCTACTGCGTGGATAGCGTTCTCGATAGCATTGCCGAAGAAAGCGTAAAGCTCGTGGTCGGGCATAAAATTCAGCTTCTTGCCGTCAAGCAGACAGGTAAGACGAATATCGTTGTTAAGGCAATACAGACCTTGGGTTGCAAGTACCACGTCGATTGCCTCGTTGCCCGTCTTAATCTGCGTATTATATATATTGATAGTATCGCTAAGCTCACGGAGAGCCTCTGCGTCTATCCTCCCTTCCATAGCGCGGAGCTGGTGGCGAATGTCGTGGCATTTGAGATTAATCATCTCCACGTTGGCTTTTTCCTGAACGTACTTTTCGCGCTCTTCGTTAAGTAGCTTCTGCAGTTTTTTGAAGTCGTCCGCTATGCGCTTTTTTACCAGCGTATTGATTTCGAGCACGATAACCATTAGCGCGCAAATCGATGAGAATAAGCGCTCATACATCATTGCTTCTCCGCCAATGCGAAGATTAAAGAACTGCATTTCTATGAAAATAGTGGAAAGTAGCAATACAGCAGTAGCAATAAGCTGAATCGGACTTTCTATCTTTATATTAGTATATGCGAATTTCTGACGGCGTATGGACAAGAAATAAATCGCAAGCAATCCGAGCGCAAATACTGAAACTATAATCAGAAAATCAAAAATAGGAAGTAGTCCGCCCAAAAGTCGTCCCATTACGTCGCTCATTCTTTGCGCAATATGCTGAACGGCGTAACCTATCGTCGCGCAGAACGACGAAGCAAATACGTCACACTCATAGCAGATGATAACGCTTGCGCATACCGCAACGTACTGAACGACGTACTTTCCTCCGCCAACGAGCAAGAAGAAATCCCATCCAAGCGCCCTTTCAAGCTTAATGAGCCCGAAAGACAGAGCAATAAGGGCTACTACGCAACAAATTACCCTTACCAAAAAGTACGAACGCTTAGGCATTCGAAAAGCAATAAACGCCGTTCCTATAATAAAGAGGATTATAAAACTGAAATCACTCCAGAGGTCTTTGAGAACTTCCCAAAACATCACGCGTTACCCCCTCTTAATTTAGTTTTTGACAATACTTCGGACAATCTTGTCACGAACTCCTTCTTCATTCCCCTGCTGATTTTTATCCAATCGTTTCCCACTAATACGTTGTCGCCTTTCAGCCTTTTACACCACTTTAAGTTTATAAGGTAAGACGAACTGCAACGGCAGAAGTTAGCGGTTTTAAGATCGTCTTCCAGCTTTTTCAAGCCGTTTCCGCGAACGGTATAATCACCGTTAGTAGTATGGTAGGTCAAATCCTTGTCCATAACCTCGATAAACTTAACGTCAGACGCCGAAATCACCACGTCGCCCTCGTAAGGAATATGAATTAAAACGGGAGCTTGGCGAACTTCGTTGTGAAGCATAAGTTTGTCTAAGCGGAGCTTTAAGTCGAAATACATTACGGGCTTGACGAAATAATCCAGCGCGTCTACCTTATAACCGTCAATCGCGTACTGGATCATATCGGTCGTGAAGATAATCGCAACCTCCTTATCGAGCTTGCGCAACTGCACGCACGCGTCCATACCGCTCATATACGGCAGGCATATATCCATAAATATAACGTCGTAAACGGGCTTATAACCTTGCAGGAATGTTTCCGCTCTGTCAAAAACGTCCGCTTTTATTTCCGTACCTTTTTCCGACTCGTACCTTGTTAAAAATTTTTGTAGGTTTTCTCTGTCGGTCGGTGAATCTTCGATAATGGCAACTCTCAGCATATTCCCCTCCTCCACTAATTATAATACTATGAAAAGGAGTAAACTTGCAAGCATCTTGCCGTAATTAGTAGATTTTCTGCCGAAACTTGCGGTCTTTTGGAGAAATTTGCAAACTTTTTGGGAAAACTTGCCATTATTTGGATAATATTAATTTACTTGGAGGACTTTGCGGTTTTAATGCGTCCTCACAATAAAACAAGGCAACGAAGTCGTTGCCTTGTTTAACGTTAATAAGTCTATGGAAATTATTTTCCGAAGTTTGCGTATCTCTTGTTGAACTTATCGATTCTACCGCCGGTCTCAACTCTCTTCTGTTTGCCGGTGTAGAAAGGATGACACTTAGAGCATACGTCCACTTTAAGAACGTCGCCTTTCTTGGTGGTGCCGGTCATGAACTCAGCTCCGCAAGCGCAAACGCACTTTACTTCATGATAATCGGGATGTATTTTTTCTTTCATGAGATCTTCTCCTTTTCCGCGAGGCATGTACGCTGTCCGCTAACATGTATCTCCGAATATTTAGCCTTAATATTATATGCGTTAATTTTTAATAAGTCAAGCGTTTTTCGTCACTTTTTATAAATCATACTCTTAATATCCGTCACGGCGTTCTTAATGCGATCACTCGTCGGCATAATGCGCTCAATCTTGTCGCGCGCGTGGATGACGGTGGTATGATCGCGCCCTCCGCAAAGGTTTCCTACCGAGCCGAGGGGTAGGTTTGTAAGGTCAGCTATGAGATACATACAGATCTGACGGGGTTCGACGATTTCCTTGTTCTTCTTTTTGCCGAGAAGTTCGTTTTTGGTAGTACCGAAATACTTGCATACGCACTCGATAATCGTTTCGGGATTGATTTTCTCGTCGGTTACGTTGCGGTAGTCTTTCAGCGTTTCACGCACGGTTTCAATGCTCGGCGCGCGACCGGTAAGACCGGACAGGAAAACAACCTTGTTGAGCAGGCTTTCCATTTCGCGAATGTTGTTCTCTATCTTCTCCGCCATAAACGTGAGTACGTCAAGCGGAATGTTGCATTGGAGCTTATGCGCCTTTTTGGTAAGTATGGCTATTCTCGTTTCAATATCGGGTGGCTGAATGTCAGTAATAAGTCCCCACTCGAAACGGCTTCTCAGTCGTTCTTCAAGGTCGGGAATATCCGCAGGCGGACGGTCGGACGTGAACACGAGCTGTTTGCCCGAATCGTGCAGGTCGTTAAAGGTATGGAACAGCTCTTCCTGCGTACGCTCCTTGCCCGAAATAAACTGTATATCGTCAATCATAAGTACGTCTGCCGAGCGGTATTTGTCACGGAAAGAGTTTTGCGATTCCTTACTATTCCCTATCGCAGAGATGAAGTCGTTGAGGAACTTTTCCGAGGAAACGTAAATAACTTTCTTTTCGGGGTGAGAAATGAGGAGCGAGTTACCGATTGCGTGCATGATGTGAGTTTTGCCGAGACCGGTACCGCCGTAGATAAAGAGCGGATTGAACTTAGTACCTGGCGCTTCGCTAACGGCGTGCGCTGCAGCTACCGTAAACTCGTTGCACTTTCCGACTACGAACTCCTCAAAGTTGTACTTAGGGTTGATGGGGTTGCCGACTGCGTAGGTCTGCGCGGGCTTTTTCTCCTCCTCCACCTTAGCGTCGGGCGCGGTATAAAGGTCCTTTTCCGCCGACTCGATTACGATAATGTCCGAAAGGAAGGGCGCAATCTTTTGCGCTACGAGCTTAATGAGTATTCTATGGCTGGCGTTAACCCTCGCGCGGTGTTCTTCGTTGGTAGCGACGAGTATAAGACGGTTTCTCTCGTCCACGGTATACGGTTCAAGAGTCTTGATCCACACGTCAAAACTGACCGCGCTACACTCGGTCTCCAGATCCACTAACATATCGCGCCAAATTTCGTTTGCACTCTTCATAGCTTCGTCCTTTATCGTTTCTTTTCTATTTAATATATAATATATAGCCCTATCCGTTCTTATTTAGCCTAATTGCGAATGATGTCAAAAAAGAACAGGGTGAGCTTGCGGACGGGTTCGGTAAAGTCCTCGCCGTTCCAATCCCTATCAAGTACTTCCAGCAAACCGTTGACGTAGCCCGTCGCTATAAGTCTTGCAATCAGCTTCTCGTGCTCGGAAGGCTTGCGCTCACCGAAGTTTCTGCTTTTAACGATAGCGTAAACCAGCCTTTCAATGACTATTCTGAACTTGCCGTACCTCGTACCCTTGCATTTATTCAGCAATATGGCAAGCTCCGTTTTATGTTTCCAAAATACGCGGAGCATTTCTTTCGACATAAACGTCGAAAATTCTTCGAGTGGCATGTGCATTACGGTAATCGTGCTGGCAAGGTCGGCAATGAATTTGGGTATATAGCGATAAACTTTGCCCACTACTGCGTCGAGCAGGCTTGCTTTATCCGCATAGTAGCGGTAAAAGTTCCCGACCGAAACGCCTGCGCCTTTGGCAATACGCGCCACACTTGCGCCGGAGTATCCCTTTTCGAGAAATTCCGCCTTCGCCGACTCAAGTATTCTCTCCTCAACTTCGACCTTTCGCACCTGCATAGGAGTAGTATAACATAAAACAGAATTAAAAGCAAAGGTTTTCTGTAAGTCAACTTGTTGAGAATAAGGTTTCAATAGCCAACTTATTTGAATAAGGTTTCCGGAAGCAGGCTTATTGAATGTAGATATGTGAAAGTTTCTTGTATAGTTGCTTATAGTACAAACTTTTTATGCGCTAAAAAGTTTGACAAAAAGTTTTAGAATAAGTTTCCGCAAGCTGACTTATTGAACGTAGATATGTGAGGGTTTCTTGTATAGATACTTAGCATCACAAACTTTTTATGCGCTAAAAAGTTTGATCAA
>JAFTMM010000024.1 GCA_017452405.1 Clostridia bacterium
AATGTGGTATAGATAGTAAAACCGTTCGTAGATTAAGAGCAAACCTAAACATTGAAATGAAAACGCTTGACAGAATTTGTTCCTTTTTGGATTGCAAAATAGAAGACGTGGTAGAGTTTATAAAAGACTAATAAAAAGAGTGGTTACACCCCATATCAAAAATCAATACTTTTTGCGGATATAATCGCAAAAGTTTGTAAAATTATTGAGTTTTGCGATTACAAACCGCAAAAGTTTTGCCATCGCTCTTTAAAACGGCGCGTAACGATTATTTTAAAAACGTGAATATCCCAAATCGCTCAGTTAAGGCATATAATAATCAAGAACGTGCTGAGCTTAAGCGTGCGCCGGTGATTTTTTGATTAATTTTTGCAAAATTATTGACATGAGTTATTAACTGTGCTATAATTACTCCAAATTAAGATATTGGCAATGATGAAGAGAGTATTACAGGGTGCTTGTTCACAGAGAGCCGTCGGTGGTGAAAATACGGCAATAAGTCTTGTAAGAAAAACACTTCGGAGCTTGCGGAAGAAAGCCGATCGGTGATTAGAACCGCACGTTCATCGCGTAAAGATGTAATTGAGTGGATCGCGTCAAGCGGTCAATTTGGGTGGCAATCGCGGAAGTCAACCTTTCGTCCCATTAGGGGCGGAAGGTTTTTTATTTTCTTTAGGATTTTGCCGTTTAAAGAAAGAGTTTTATACTATACTATATAATATAATTTGAGAGGATTAGTTTATGTTGAGAACACATACTTGTAATGAGCTTAATACTGCTCATATCGGACAAAAAGTAGTTTTGACCGGTTGGATCGATACCGTACGCGATCACGGAGGCGTACTTTTCGTAGACCTTCGCGACCATTACGGCGTGACTCAGATCGTCTTTTCCGACGACAGTATGATCTCGGGAATGTCCAAAGAAACGGTTGTTCTCGTTGAAGGCAACGTTACCAAAAGAGACGAGGAGACGGTAAACCCTAAACTTGCAACCGGTATGATAGAAGTGCGCGCAGACAAAATCGAAGTGCTCGGTCCTTGCCAGCTCGGTCTGCCCTTTGAGATAGACATGTCTACGCAGACGAGAGAGGACGTAAGACTGAAATATAGATATCTTGACTTAAGAAACCGCAAGATACACGATAATATCGTTCTTCGCTCTAAAATTCTCAGCTATCTCCGTCACCAGATGGAGGAATTGGGCCTTATGGAAATTCAGACTCCCATACTCACCGCCTCCTCTCCCGAAGGAGCGCGCGACTATCTCGTGCCCAGCCGTAAGCATAAGGGCAAGTTCTACGCCCTTCCGCAAGCGCCTCAGCAGTTCAAGCAGTTACTCATGGCGTCGGGCTTTGACCGATACTTTCAGATCGCGCCCTGTTTCCGTGACGAGGATGCGCGTCAGGATCGTTCGCCCGGAGAGTTCTATCAGCTTGACTTTGAAATGTCCTTTGCAACGCAGGAGGACGTATTCGACGTAGCGGAAACGGTAATTTATAATACTTTCAACGAATTTTCGGACAAGAAAATCTCCAAGCCTCCCTTCCGTCGCATTACTTTCGCGGACGCTATGCTTAAATACGGTACGGATAAACCCGACCTTCGCAATCCCCTCGTTATTCAGGATCTTACCGAGTTCTTTGCAAAGCACGAATTCCTGAACATAAACGGCAGAACGGTACCGTTCAAGAACAAGCTCGTGCGCGGTATCGTTGCTAATTATCTCGTTAAGAAAGACGGCGAGGGCGACGGAAAGAAAGCGTTTGAAAAAGCTATCGATACTTATTCGAGAAGTATCGGCATGAAGTTCGGTATCGGCTATATCACGCTTGAAAACGGCGAATATAAAGGACCTATCGCAAAATTCCTTACCGAAGAGCAAAAGGCAGAGCTTACTGCCCTCGTAGGCATTAAAGAGGGCGAATCGCTGTTCTTTATCAGCGACAGCGCGTCGGTTATTAACAGACTTGCGGGCGAGATGAGAACGTGGATTGCTAGCGAACTCGGACTTATCAAGGACGACTCTTTTGAGTTCTGCTTTATCGTAGACTTCCCGATGTACGAGCTTAACGCAGAAACGGGCAAGATTGATTTCACGCACAACCCCTTCTCCATGCCCCAGGGCGGAATGGACGCGCTTCTTAACAAAGATCCGCTTGAAATCTTTGCTTACCAATACGATATCGTATGTAACGGCGTAGAGCTTTCCTCGGGTGCAGTTCGCAACCACAATCCCGACATTATGAGAAAGGCGTTCGAGATAGCGGGCTACGGTGAGGAGACTTTGAAAGCTAAGTTCGGCGCGCTTTATACCGCGTTCGCTTACGGCGCGCCTCCCCACGCAGGTATGGCGCCCGGCGTAGACAGAATGATTATGCTTATAGCCGGAGAAGATACCATTCGTGACGTTATCGCCTTCCCTCTCAACGGTAACGCGCAGGATCTCATGATGGGCGCGCCCGGAGAAGTCAGCGAATTGCAACTCCGTGAAGTTCATATTAAAGTAAGAGACTAATAAACTCAACTATCGTTTAGATTTACAGAGTAATATAGGAGCTTTATATTATGGAAAGAGATATGCTCAGAAAACTTGAATTGCTCAACCAACTCCGTTTGACCGAGGAGCAGAAGGACGATATTCTCGCTTTCTTTGCCGATCGGGAAAAGGAAATGGAAACTCTTGAGAAGTTCGACACTTCCGCAACGGAAAGAATGGTGCACGTTATGCCCATTACCACCGTCGTGCGTGAAGACGTCGTTTCCCAACCTTTTGCGCGCGAAGATCTTCAGCGTGGCGCGCCCGAGACTGACGAGGGATACTGGTGTGTTCCCCGTGTCGTGGAATAAGCTCGGAGGAGGAACTAAATATGAAATTATTTGCAACGAAAATCGATACCACGTCTGAGCGCACGATGGTGGTAGACGATATGATTTTAACAAAGGATACCCCCACCACAGCAGGCTCGAAAATGCTTGACGGCTACGTAAGCCTGTTTGAAGCCGAAGCGCTTACCCGCCTTAAAAACGCAGGATACGCCTTATGCGGAAAAGCGAACGTAGGCGAATTTGCCATCGACCTTTTGGGCGAAACCTCGCAAAACGGAAAAATCGTCAGCGGAGGGAAATTGATAAACGCTTCCGCGGAGATTGTTAGTAGCGGGGAAGCAACGATAGCCATAACCCTTGACGTAAACGGCTCTGTTCGTCGCGCCGCCGCTCAAAGCGGTTTAGTTTCCATAAAACCCACCTACGGAACGGTATCCCGTTACGGCACGATACCCGTAGCGTGCTCGGGAGAAACCGTCAGCGTTATGGCTAAAAGCGCGGATACCTGCCGTGAAGTTCTCGGCGCAATCGCAGGCCACGACGATAAGGACGGCACGAGCCTTTCCGAAGAGCTTTGCGCGCGCGTCAAGCAAAACGAGTCCGCGCCTCGCAAAGTTGCGTTGCTTAAATCCATGACCGTAGGCGTGGACGGTGAGGTTGCCGAGAAGCTGAACGCTTTTATCGCTTTGCTCACAGATAACGGGGTTGAGGTATGCGAAATAGACGACGAGGTTATCGCTACCTCGCGTATTGCGTGGAATATTTTGATGAGCGCCGAGCTTTGCAACAACGTTTCCCGTTACGACGGCGTAAAATACGGATACCGCGCCCAAAATTTCAGTAATATTGACGAGCTGTATACTAACAGCCGTACCGAAGCCTTCGGGGAGCTTTTAAAGACTGCTATTATCTTCGGATCGGAAACCCTGTCCACCGAGAATTATATGAAAGTGTACGACAAGGCGTTGCGTATGCGCCGAGTAATCGTTGAAGCGTTCGCAAAGATATTCGAGAGCTTTGACGCCGTACTGCTTCCCGCTTGCTCCACTCTCGCCTATACCGAAGAAACGGTGAGCGCAAACAAGTATCTTGCTTTTGAGGAAAACTTGTATACCGCGCCTGCTTCCGTTTCGGGACTGCCCGCAGTCGTAGCCGGAGGAGTTCAGTTAATCGGCAAGGCGTTTTCGGATAGCGCGTTGCTTGAATTAGCCAAACTGCTTGAAAAGGAGGGCAAATGATATGAAATACGAAACCGTCATCGGTCTTGAAGTTCACGTTGAGCTTGCGACAAAATCCAAAATCTTTTGCTCCTGCTCCGCGCATTCTTACGGCGCTGATCCTAACGCGCACGTATGCCCTGCTTGCTGTGGTATGCCGGGCATGCTCCCCGTCGTTAATAAACGCGTCGTAGACTACGGTATGAAGGCAGGCTTAATGCTTAATTGCCACATCAACCGCACGACTACCTTTGACAAAAAAAGCTATTACTACCCCGACCTTCCCGCGGCTTATCAGACTACGCAATGGTTTGCGCCCGTTGCCGTGAACGGTCTTGTGGAAATTGAGACGTCTAAGGGCAAGAAAGGCGTACGCATTAAGCAAATCCACATGGAGGAGGACGCAGGCAAGCTGGTACACGACATTCGTGAAGATACTACCCACGTCGATTTCAACCGCACGAGCGTTCCTCTCATCGAGATCGTAAGCCAACCCGACCTTTCCAGCGCAGAGGAAGTAGAAGCGTACCTTGAACGCCTTAAAACACTTCTGAGATTTGCTAAGGTTGCCGAGTGCGAAATGGCGCACGGAACTATGCGCTGTGACGTAAACCTTTCCGTTCGCCCCGAAGGAAGCGATAAACTCGGAGTAAGAGCGGAAATGAAGAACATGAACTCGATTGAGGCAATTAAGAGAGCGATTGAATACGAAACCGCAAGACATATCGACGCTATTGAAAACGGCACCGAGGTACTTCGTCAGGAGACTAGACGCTGGGATGATATAAAGGGCAAGAGCTACGCTATGAGAACTAAGGAAACGGCAGGCGACTACCGCTACTTCCCCGATCCCAACGTTATGCCCGTCGTAATTGACGACGAATGGTTTGACTCCATTAAGGCTTCCCTGCCCGAACTCCCCGAAGTCAAGCGCGCGCGTTACACCGACGAATACGGACTTAGCGACTACGACGCCGAACAGCTTACCAAGAGTATCGCGCTTTGCGAGTGCTTTGAAAAGGCGTACGAGGTTTGCGGTAATGCAAAAGACGTCGCTAACTGGATTATTTCCGAGGCAATGAGCATACTCAACGTCAGAAAGATGACCTACGATATGCTTGACGTGGACGGCAAAGCGCTGGGCGAACTGATCAACCTCGTTTCGGGAGGAAAGGTCAGCCGAGTAAACGGCAAGAAGATTCTTTCAGCTATGTTCGACGATCCCCATATCGATCCCGCAAAGTACGCCGAATCGAACGGATACGTCGTTTCCAACGATACGGGCTTGATTGAAAAGGTAGTAGCGCAAGTAATCGCAGGAGATCCCAAGGCGGTAAGCGACTTTAAGGGCGGTAAAGAAAAAGCATTGATGTCACTCTTCGGTAGATGTATGAAAGAACTTAAAGGCAACTGCGATCCGCAGGTTCTCAGAACTATCCTCATAGACGCTATAAACGCTTTATAAATTATGAGCTTTATAACAATAAAAGGAACGCACATGGCGTTCCTTTTTCTTTGTGATAGACTTTATAGCAAAGCCTTGCGATTATTCTTGCGTTGTGGTATAATAATTATATGTTTAGTCTACGCTTGTCACGAAAAATATTGGCTTTTGCGCTTGCGGTCGGGTTTAGCCTTACCGTGCTTTCGGGTTGCGGAGTGAAAGCCGTGGCATACGACGAGTACGGTTATTTCGGTAGTTTAACGCGCGTAGTCACTTATGAGGAGCTCGGCGAAGACAAGACGAAGATTAAGAACGTGCTAAATGACGTGGACGGCGCTATCAGCCTGTCCGTAGAGGGCTCGGACGTTCGAGCTTTCAACGACGCCCAGCCGGGCGAAACAATCGAGATTTCTCGCGTAGGTTACGAGATTTTTACGCTTGCAATGCAGGCGTACGCGCTCACCGACGGCGCGTATAACCCTGCCGTTGGACTGCTCGTTGACCTGTGGGGTTTTTCGCCGAGGTTTAACGATTCCGATTACGCTCCCGTCAAACCGTACGACCGAGAACGACAATCCGTTCCGAACGCAAAATATATCGAGGCGTTTAAGAAAGAAGAAGTAACCGATTTTGGCGAAGTTAAACTCCTAAAAGAAGACTCCAAGTATTACGTTACCAAGCCGAATACTTCGGTGGAAGTGGACGGCGTAACGTACTCCATGCAAATTGATCTCGGAGGCATTGGTAAGGGTTACGCCGCAGATAAGTGCGCGGAGATCGTTGACAAGCGCGAAAACTATTACGTTAGCGTAGGCGCTAGTTCACTCGTTCTCGGCGCAAATGCAAAAACACCCGACGGCGCGCCTAACGAGGGTAGCTGGAAAGTAACGCTCGCTTCCCCGCGCGGTGAAAGCTCTTATATGTCCGTGTTTGCCAAGAACGTTTCCGCCAGCACGAGTGGAGATTACGAACGCTATTTCGTTCAGGACGGAAAGCGTTATTCGCATATTATAGATCCGAGTACGGGTTACCCGATAGACAACGGCGTAGCCACGGTATCGCTGTTCGGAGCTACTTCAGCAGAGGGCGATACGCTCACCACCGCCCTTATGGTTATGGGCAGGAATAAGGCGATTGATTTTATCCGCAATAATCTTACAGGCTGTAAGGTTGCGATAGCGACTTATGAGGGCGAAGCAGGAAAAGTTTATACCAATATGAGTGATAGTGATTTTGAGTTAAGTTCAAGTTTTGAAATAGAGAAGTTTTGAGATTAAAAATTTTTAGTTTTCATTAGTTAGAAAACAAGTTGCAATGTAGGGTAAGGACTCGCTCTTGCCGAAAAAAGTTCCTGTCATCAAGCGATATAAAAATGAATTGCAATTCTTCGAATTGCATGAATTGACCCTTCGCTGTCATGAATTCTAGCTTACGCTCCATGAATTGACGGCTACGCCGTCATTATTGATTAATTTTATCCGAAATGCAAGCGTAGCTTGTGAGTTTTGCGGAACAAATCAATTCATGAACGCTATAGCGTTCAATTGGCGTTCGCGCCAACACGAGGAACAAAGTGACGAAGTGTTGCAATCGGCGCGAAATAAATAAAAATAACGGAAGTGAGGGCGGCTTTGCCAACCGAACGACCAATTAAAAACCTCGGAGCGGCTACGAGCGGAGAGGTTGTAGAAAGATATGAAGAAAACGACGCAGAGCGA
>JAFTMM010000025.1 GCA_017452405.1 Clostridia bacterium
CTATCAATAAGGCACAGACTCGCGAAACTGACGGACCTATCTCGCTTTCGGGTGGATTTGCTTGGTGCGTAGCTCCTCTTCAGGCAGCAACCTTCAACACTAAGCTTCTTACTAGACTCGGCGAACTTACCGCTAACCAGGCAATGCTTCGTTGGCAGGATTCTTCCTATACCAACGCTAACCGTCTTGCAGGTTGGTATGGACCCGCAATGAACGTTCATCGTTCGCACTTCCTCGGCAGAACCTTCGAGTACTACTCTGAAGACGGTATCCTTGGTGGATACGCTGCTGCAGCAGTAGTTGGTGGCGCTCAGAGCAAGGGTCTCAACTGCTGGATTAAGCACTTAGTACTTAACGATCAAGAAATTTACAGAAAGGGTATTAATACCTACGCTACTGAACAGGCTTTCCGTGAAATTTACTGCAAACCCTTCCAGATGCCTATGCAGGAAGGTAACGCTACTGCTATCATGACCTCCTTCAACAGAATCGGTCAGGTAGCTGCTTCTGTAAACTACAACCTCATCGAACTCATGACTCGTCAGGAATGGGGCTTTGATGGCGTTATCGTAACCGATATGTACAACTCCAACTGCTGGCCTAGTGCTATGCTCCTTCGCGCAGGTAACGACCTTCCTCTTGGTACGGTAGTTCCCGACGGCGCATGGGATGCAACCGCACGTTCTGGCAAGGGTTCCGTAAAGGTTACTGCTGCTTCCAACTTCAGCGAAGATAAGGCATACGCTGTAGGCGATATCGTGTCTACCGGTGTATATGCAAGCCGTAAGCTTGTTACCACTTACTATAAGTTCACTGCTGCTAAGGCGGCTGGCGTTTGGGATGAGACCAAGGTAGAGGAAGTTAAACTTGCGGACATCGCTAATTCGATTACCTTTGCTAGTGATCTTCAGTACTACTATGTAAGACTTTGTGCTATGCGTACGCTTTATACCGAAGCTAACATCATGGCGGGTGATAATGGTTATGACCTCAGAAAGTTTGCAGACAAGACTTTGACTGCAGTTGATCAGGGTGTTGCTGTTAACCAGTCTGTTGCATACAATTTTGGTTCTCTTGAATCTAAGTATGAGATCACCAAGGGCGCGCTTCCCGAAGGTCTTACCCTCGCTGCTGACGGTACTGTCACCGGTACTGCAGTAGGTGACGCAGGTACTTACAAGTTCACCGTAAGAGCAATTCTTGACAAGTGGGTTCAGAAGACTGCAGAAATGACTCTTGAAGTTAAACCTGCATTCACTTACGCTGAAGCAGCGGCTGCTACTTACGGCACTGCTTACACCGGCGCGCTCAGCACGACCACTTTCGCGGATAGCAGCTACGTTAAGGCATACGCTCTTGACGGCGAGCTTCCCGCAGGTCTCGAGCTCACCGAAACCGGTGAAATCGTAGGTACTCCTACCGAAGTTGGTACGTTTGAAGTAACTATCGTCGCTTCCGTAACTTCGGGCAAGACTACTTCCAAATATAACGTTCCCGTAACCATTACGGTAGGCGGAACTGTTCCCGTAGTTAAGACTCCTCTTGAGCTTCTTACTGAAAGAGTAGCCGCTCTTGAAACTTCTTCCGGCACGACTGCTTCCGATATCACTGCTATCAAGAACGATATCGCAGCTCTCAAGACTTCCGGAAATGCTTCCGCAAGTGACATTGACGCTCTCGAAACCAGAATCAAGGCTCTTGAAGACGCAGCAGCTGAAGGATGTGGATCCAGCGTGGCTTCCACCTTCATCGTTACTATCGTTCTTCTCACAGCGGCATTGTTCGTTGTAAGAAAAATCCTTGTCAGCAAAAAAGGTTGATAAGGAATGAGTAAACCGATTTTCCAAGGGTGGTTTACGCCACCCTTGGAAATCGTTTTTTAAGGGGTTAATGAATATATTTTTTAAGAAAGGAAAATGAAAATGAAACTTAAAACTTTTTTCTTAATAGCTTTGGTCGCCGTTATGTCCCTTGGTATTTTTGTTGCCTGCGGACCAGACGGCACAGGCGATGGAAGTAGTTATACCGTTACTTTTGATCTTAACTACTCAGGCGCGCCCTCCGCTACTACAGTTAAGGTAGAAGAAGATGATGGTGTTTTTATGGTAGATGAGCCTACCGCTCCTACCAGAACGAATTATGTATTTGCAGGATGGTTCACCGATGCTGCTTGTACTAACCCCGTAGACTTTGAGAACGACTTGACTTCTGACGTAACTTATTACGCAAGCTGGACTCAAACCGTTGCTATCATAACTTATAACGCAAATTATACGGGAAGCTCCTCTCAGACTGCAAGCGTAAATATCGGCTCTAAGGCTACTCAGCCTACCGCGCCTACGAGAAACGGATATCTCTTTGACGGTTGGTACACCGATTCGGCTTGCTCTACCGCTTTCTCTTTTGATACCGCTATTAGTGGAGACATTATTCTTTACGCTAAGTGGGAAGAATCCGCAGGTGACACAGTAACTGTAACTTTCAAGTATAACTACGGCACCGCAGGCGACTATTATTCTCAGACTCTTAACACCGGCAGACGTGTATCAAAGCCCGCGGATCCTACCGGAAACGACGGATATGCATTTACTGGTTGGTATACTGACGCTGCTTGTACTACCGAATACGACTTCAATGCTTTCGTAACAGTAAACACTGATATTTACGCATGCTGGAAGAAAATCAATTCTTTTGAATTTGAATACGTTGATCTTACAGGTATGAACGGAGCAGGATGGTCTGCAAGTGTTACCGGCATTGGATTGATTGATGAAGACGATACTGCAAGCGGTGGATTCTATGTAGGTTATATGTATGTAACTGGCAATACTCTTACCTTCCATATAACCGCAGAAGAAGCTGCTACTGATTGCTCGCTCGTACTCCGCCTTACTGCTGAAGGTGAAGAGGGATCTGTTGTTTCGCTTACTGACGAAGAACTTCTTGTTAAGGTAAACGGAACTGCTCTTGACTATTCTACTCTTATATTTGATGAAATTCCCGATATTACCGGAGGAGATCGTCGTGACTTTACCAACCATCTTATTAGCACCAGCGTTTCTTTAAATGCAGGAGAGAACGTTATTCAGTTCGTTGTTAATAATGAAAAGAGCATGGGTGGTACGATGTCTGCAACCGCTCCTATGTTCGACTGCATGTATATCTATACAAACACCGAAATTGATTGGACAGAAGGAAAGTGCTATTCTGATAACATAAAAGGCATGTAATAACGTTGGAGAGTGAAAATGAATTATATTAAGATAATTTGGAAAAACACGGGCGCACGCGTAGCTATTATCGTTACCGTTATAGTAGTAGCTTTAATTATTGCTATTAACTGCGTTTGTAATTTCGTGCTTCCTGTTCTTATGGATACGATGTTTGGTGGAGAGAGAAGTGAAAAGGTAGGTACTACCGGTGACAACCAATATTTCAAAACCGATGAAGGAATTACCGACAAGGCATCCGCGCTTGCCGCCGCTAATAAAGTAAATGAAGAAATATGTGAAGAAGGCTTTATTCTCCTTAAAAACGGAGCAACCGAAGCTATTTCCGACGATATTCTTCCTATGCAGACGTCTGCTACCTCCAAGAAAAAAGTAAGTATATTCGGTAAAAACTCCGCAAATATTGCTTACGGTAGTTCGGGTAGCGTAGGCGCAGCAGCAGACAATCCCGTTACTATATACGACAGCCTTGCTTCTGCTAACTTTGAAGTAAACCGACTCTTAAGGCTTTCTATGAAGATACTGCCGCTTCCGGCACAGTAAGACCTTCGGCTCCCAGCATGGCTTCGGGCGCAATTCCCGAAGGCTTTGCAACGGGTGAAACTCCCGTAAGCTCGTATACTGATGCTGTAAAGAGCTCTTTCGCTCAATATAATGACCTTGCGCTCGTAGTAATCACTCGTACTAGCGGTGAAAACTCCGACCTTCCTACGACGATGAAGAATACCGCCGGAGCATACGCAGAAACTGACCATTATCTCGAACTCGACAGAAATGAGCAGGAAATGCTTAAACTTGCTTGCGAGAATTTCGAAAACGTAGTATTGCTTATCAATGCGGGAACTCCCATCGAACTCGGTTTCCTTGACGCTACTGACGATAATGACGAAAGCGCACTCTCCTACGACTTTGCAAGCGAAGTAAAGGGCGCAATTCAGATCGGACTTCCGGGTGAAGTTGGTATGTCTGCTCTTGGTAAGATATTGAACGGTGAGGTTAATCCTTCGGGAAGAACGGTTGATACCTACGTTCGTGACTTTACCAAGATACCGGCACTTGAAAACTATAGCGTAAAGGGTGAGAATAACCTCGACTCTTATACTTTGAACGGCACGGCTCAGGACCAGTGGTTTATTGACTACGAAGAGGGTATCTACGTAGGATATAAGTACTTTGAAACTCGTGGTGAAACGGACGGTGAAGAGTGGTACGACAACAACGTTGTATATCCTTTGGGATACGGACTTTCTTATACTACCTTCACTAAGGAAGTAAAAGAAACCAATATTACCGACAATGCTTCCTGGACAACGGGTAAAGAAGAGTTAAGCGTAACCGTAACCGTATCCAATACCGGCGAGTTAGCAGGTAAGGAAGTAGTACAGCTTTACGTAAAACAGCCTTACGTAGCAGGCGGAGTAGAGAAGGCGAGCGAAGTACTCGTAGCTTTCGGCAAAACCGAAGAAATACCTGCAGGTGAATCAAAGGACGTAACGCTTACCTTCACGCCGTACGACTTTGCGTCTTACGATCATAAGACGGATAAGGCATACGTGCTTGATGCTGGAAGCTATGAGTTTAGAATTGCTTCTAACGCTCATAAGGTAGACGATACTATCACTACAACTCTTGGCTCTAAGGTAGTTATCTCCGAAGATACTACAACGGGTTATGAAGTTAAAAACCGCTTTGACGATGCAGACGACGAGCTTGGTAGTCAGCTTTCGAGAAATGATTGGGATGGAACGAAACCCGAAATGAGAACTGCAAGCGAAAAGGCAGCTACTCAGGCGTTTATTACAGATCTTCAAACGAATAAGGATAGCGGAAATCCTCTTACCGCAGATAGTGACGTAGTAAAAGAAGCAGCGGAAAACAGAGTACCTGCTAAAGCAAAGAAAGAAGAAGGACTTATGCTTTATGAGCTTAAAGGTCTTCCTGCAGATCACGCGCTTTGGGACCAAATTATGACTCGTATAACTGCTTCTTCGCTTTGGGATACTCTTAGCCAAGGAGCATTCAAAACTCCTTCAATAAGCTATATAGGTAAACCCGAAACTATTGAAACGGACGGTCCTGCAGGATTTACTAAGTTCATGGGTAGTGGTGAAATAGTTAGTGATACTTGCTTCTATGCATGTGAACCCGTGCTTGCGGCAACCTGGAATGTAGAGCTTGCGGAAAAAATGGGTAATGCTATCGGTAATGAAGGTATTATTGGATATACAACTGCTGAAACTCCTTATTCCGGTTGGTATGCTCCCGGCGTAAATATCCACAGAACTCCTTTCGGTGGACGTTGTCCCGAATATTACAGTGAAGACGCAATGCTTTCGGGCAAAATGGCTTCCGGGGTTATACGTGGAGCTGCAACCAAGGGTGTATATACCTTTGTTAAGCACTTTGCTGTAAACGATCAGGAAACGCACAGAGGCGGTGTATGTACGTGGCTCAACGAACAGGCTCTCCGTGAAATCTATCTCAAGCCCTTTGAACTTGCTGTTAAAGAGGGCGGTTCGACTGCAATGATGTCCTCTTTCAACAGAATAGGTAAGATGTGGACGGGTGGCGACTATCGTCTTATGACCGAAGTCCTTAGAAACGAATGGGGCTTTAACGGAACAGTAGTTTGCGACTTTGCGTCTAATCAGCCACATATGGATATGGAACAGATGGTATATGCTGGTGGCGATACTTGGCTTGACACCATTACTCCTAAAAATTGGTTTGATAAGGACAATTCCGTTGACGTATACGTAATGCAGGAGGGCGTAAAGCACGTTCTTTACACCATCGTAAACTCCAACGCTATGAATGGACTCGGCGAGGGCGTAATTTACCAGACTTATCCGGCATATTGGCGTATAATTCTGCTTATTGTCTCAATAGTTATTGCTGTGGGTCTTGCGGTATGGTGTACTCTTATGATTATTAGGACAATTAAAAAATCTAAAAGACAATAATCAGTCCCCTCTAATTTGAGCGTTTTTAATCATAAAAACTAGCTCAATGCTTGAAACCTCGCTTTTTAGCGAGGTTTCTTTTTACTTCCTAATAAATCTTCTTGCATTATTCTTGAAAAACTCCGGTTTATGTGTTATAATAATAAAAATACGATTTAAAGGAACGATATGCATTCACACGGAAATGACAACGCCGAACTTTCGGCAAAAATGCCTAAGACGGAGGACTGTATAGCGGTTGCCTCGGCTTTTGCACAGCTTGGCGACGGCACTCGTCTCAAAATACTTTGGCTACTTTGTCATAGTGAACAATGCGTGACGAATATTGCGCATTTGACGGGTATGTCGGGGCCTGCGGTGGCGCATCATTTGCGCCTTCTTAAAAGCGCGAACTTGATTGTATCGAGGCGTGAGGGCAAAGAAATGCGATACCGTCTTGGTGAAAGCAATATATGCCATGAACTGCACCGCGCGATCGACGCGCTATTCCGCGCGAGTTTTCCCGATTGCAAATTTGACTAAAACCGCAGACTAGAATGCGCCTTCTAAGTTGCTCTTAGATGGTGCATTTTATTTTGCGTTTTTTGCATAATCTTCCATGCTCGTAACAAACTATCTTCGTGATAGTAGTACTAATAAAAACCGTTATAATCGTTCTTTTAGTCTTTTTCGTAATAAGACTAATGGGTAAAAGACAGATAGGCGAAATGCAACCCGTAGAGTTCGTAATAACGCTAATCTTAGCCGAAGTAGCATGTCTGCCTATGAACGATCCGAATCTTCCGCTTCATTTCGGAATCGTTCCCATAATCACGCTGGCATTCCTCGATATCTTAATTTCATTTATCGGTCGTAAGTCGTTAATGGTTCGTACGATAGTAGACGGACGAAGTTTGCTCGTGATTGATAAAAACGGTATCGTTTACGAGAACCTGAAAAAAATGAACATGAGCGTAGACGACGTGCTTATGAGCGCGCGGAGTGGCGGCTATCCCGATATGTCCAAAATCGAATACGCTATAGTAGAACCGAATGGTAAATTATCCGTTATTGAAAAAGCCAAAGATCCGACCGAGCCTACCGAAGCGTTTCGCCCTATGCCTCTAATCATAGACGGCAATATTATCAAGGAAAACTTGGAAAAAGTAGGCGTGGCATCCGAGCAGATAGTCCGCGCCGTCCAGTCAAAAAAGTTAAAAGTCAAAGACGTTCTATATATGGACGTACGGCAGAATGGCGAGGTGTACGTTTCTCCTAAGCGTAAGCCGTGCTATACCGACAAAATTCGAATAACTGGAGGGAAGAACTGGTGAAAAAACTCGTAGTAATCTCCATTCTGTTTATAGCGTTAATCGGAGTAGGAATCTTTGAAACGGTTAGCACTTACGCATATTTCAGCGATCTTTCCGAAGAACTAACCGCGCTTAGCAAAAGCGTAATAACGACACCCGAAGATAAAATCAACGACTCGGCGGTGGAAGAAGCCGACCGCATAATGCTTAAATGGGAAGAAAAAAGAGGAATGTTCTACGTTTTCTATAATAATAACGTGCTAAACAGCCTCTTTGATCGCATAACTCAGGCAAAAACTTATTTGCATGGCGGACGTAATATTGATGCGAGAGCCAGTCTTGACGCCGATTCGTTTTTTGCTTCAACCGTCGCCCGAGATATTCTGCCTATTCCAATCAATTATATATAAGCGAAGCCCCTTTTGTGAGAAGGGGCTTTTCTATGTTTTGAAATTATATAGAGGCTTCCTCATTGAGGGAGCTGTCACGGAGAGGCTGACCTAGTCCTTTTACTTTTTTACCGATAACGCTCTTGTTGCATTAAGTATTGCCACAAGGCACACTCCCACGTCGCCTATAATGGCTATCCAAAGCGGGAAGAAGGGAAGAACCAACGCAAGCGCCATAATGCCCACCTTAATCAAAAGCGAACCTATAATATTCTGCATGGCAATCCGTATGACTTTGGAGGCGTGTTTTTTAGCCTTTGGCAGACGGCTTAAGTCGTCGTTCATAACTACGGCGTCCGAAGCTTCGATTGCTACGTCACTGCTAACACCGCCCATAGCGCACCCAAGGTCGGATACTGCAAGTACGGGCGCGTCGTTAATTCCGTCACCGCAAACCATGACTTTTTCGCCCTTTTTTCGCAACTCTTTTACAGCCGATACTTTATCTTCAGGGAGCATATTCGCACGCCAATCGTCAATCCCGATCTGCTTTGCAACGGCTTCCGCAACGTCTGTACGGTCACCTGTAAGCATAACGGTTTTCATTCCCATTTTGCGGAAGCTGTCTACTGCAAGCTTACTGCTCTCTTTGACCTTATCCGCAAGCACGATACGTCCGACGTACTCACCGTCAACCGAAGCGTAAAGCGTAGTAAACGGCGACTTGACTTCTTCAAATTCAATTCCGTAACTTTTAAGCAGTTCGGCTTTACCGACTAAAATCTCGTGACTGTCTACGACGGCTTTTATGCCTTTACCCGACACGTCTTCCGCCGTTTTGCAAGAAAGGGGAGGACGAGCAGGGCAATAATTAACTACCGACCGCGCTATCGGATGCGTGAAACGACTTTCCGCTTCCGCAATAAGCGCAAGATTATCCGAGTCAATACTACATTCCGTCACCGAAAATCTGCCTTCGGTAACCGTTCCCGTCTTATCGAAGGCAACGGTGGTCGCCGATGCGAGCGGAGCAAAGCAGTCCGCGCCCTTGACGAGTACGCCGAGCTTGGAAAGACCGCCGATACCTCCGAAAAAAGTAAGTGGAACGCTTATAACGAGGGCGCACGGACAGGAAATAACGAGCAGGGAAAGGGCGGAATATATCCAATCCCCCCACACGTTACCGCCACTCGTCGCAAGCGTAATAAGAGGCGGAATGCACCCAACGAGTACGGCAATTATGCATACTATCGGGGTATAAACCTTAGCGAAAGCAGTAATAAAATTCTCTTGTTTCGCTTTCTTTTCGCTTGCTTCTTCGACAAGGCGTAACATTCTGGACGCCGTAGACTCGCCGAACTCGGCGGTAGTACGCACACGGAGCAGTCCGTCTACCGATACCGAGCCTGATTTAACGCTCGCGCCACGGTTGACAAACACAGGTTCGCTTTCGCCCGAAATAGCCGAAGCGTCTACGTATCCGCTACCACTTTCTACTTCGCCGTCAATGGCTATGCGTTCGCCCGGTTTTACAACGATTATCTCGCCGACCGCCACCTCGTCCGGAAATACTTCTTCTTCTTTCTCTCTTTCCACCACGGCACAGTCAGGACGAAGCGCAAGAAGCTTTTTAATTCCTTTGCGCGAACGGCGCACGGCAAGCGCCTGAAAATACTCTCCCACTTGATAGAGTAGCATAACTAGCACGCCGTCCATCATAACCTCACCACCGCCCGCAGACCAAAGCTCGTCATTTGTCGTGAATACGAGATTAATAATGAAAGCGCCGATCGAAGCAATCAGCATAAGGAAGTTCTCGTCGAAAATAACGCCACGGCGCAGGTTTCGCAGGGCTTTAATCACAATCGACCAGGCAGAAGCTAACCACGATAGAGCGTATAACGCAAGATACGCAGGGAAAATTCCGCCAATTTTGTCAATCAAAATAGCGGGGAGTAGTAGCCCTGCGCTTATGAATATACTTAGAACACGCCTGTCAATTCTCATCTTATTTTACTGACTACGGCTTGAGGCTCAAGCTTCTTTATGGTCTTCATGACCTTTTTCATAGCCTCGTCAAAAGACTCCACAGGCGCGGTAATTTTCATTCTGCCCATAGCGAACGACAGGCGACACTCAACGTCGGGAATATCGTTAATGGCGTTTTCCAACCTCTTTGCGCAATTAGCGCAATCAATATTTTCTATTTCGTAGTTCGCAGTCATATTATGTAATACCTCTCAAAATTATTAAACGATTAAACAATCATTTAATCACATTAATATTATATGCGTCTTTTCGATTTTTGTCAAGCTGTTTTACCAAAATTTTATGAATTATCGCGCGCGCCTTCACATATACATAACGTGAAAGGAGATAAACATGAAAAAAACCGTATCGATAATAGTAATTGCGACAATGATAGTAGGGCTGTTTGCGTTTACAGCCTGCACTCCGGGCGACGTCGAAACGCCACTGACTACGTACGACATTAAGGCTACGCTGGACGTAGACGGCATGACGGTTACGGCAGAGGAGAGTGTTAATTACGTTAACGAAACGGACTCTGAGCTTAGTAGCGTGTATTTTCATTTATACCCGTCTGCATTCAGAGAAGGCGCTAAATACGCGCCCGTCGCCGACAGTCACGTTTCCGACGCGTATCCCATAGGCGTAGACTACGGCGGAATTACCGTAAGCACGGTTGCGGTAAACGGCAAAAGCTGTGAGTGGAGCATAGGCGGTGAAGACCAAGACGTTCTTATGGTCAACGGCTTGACGCTCCTGCCCGGCGACTCGGTAGATATAGATATGGCGTTTACTCTCGATCTTCCGCTTGCGCGTCATCGCTTTGGATATCATAACGGCATAGTAAACCTCGGTAATTGGTATCCCGTAGCTTGTATGTATGAAGACGGAGCTTTCCGCACCGATCCTTATTACAGTAGCGGTGATCCGTTCTATTCCGGTTTGGCAGATTATACCGTATCGTTGACTGCGCCTACGGGCTGGAACGTAGCCGGTACGGGAAGTGTATCTACGAGTATTAACGGCGACCAGACCACTACTACGTTCACGGCTAGCGGCGTGCGTGATTTTGCAATGACGGCTTCGGATAAATACACCTGCCTCGAAGAGCAGACCGAAAAGGGCGTAACGGTAAGATATTATTACGCGCAGGATCAGAATGCAGAAGCGCATTTAAAGACGTGCGTTGATGCGGTTAACACGTTCTCCGAGCTTTTCGGTGATTACGCTTACGACAGCCTTTCGGTAGCGCTAACGCCTTTCCTTTACGGTGGTATGGAATATCCGCAGATGGTATTCGTAAGCAACGGACTGACGGGCGATTTGCTTGAAGAAGCGATTATCCACGAAATAGCACATCAGTGGTGGTACGCGGGCGTAGGTAACGATCAAATTAACGACGCTTGGATGGACGAAGGTCTTGCCGAATATTCTACGACGCTGTTCTATGAAAACAATCCCGATTACGGCGTGGACGCAAAGGACAGGATTGCCGACGCTATGCAAAGCTACGTGCTTTTCACCGAAGCGTATGAGGAGCATATAGGCGGTGATACGTCTATGAACAGACGTTTATGCGATTATTTCTCTCAGACCGATTATTCCTTCCATACGTACGTTAAAGGCTCGTTGCTTTTCGACTCGGTACGTCATACGGTAGGGGACGAAGAATTCTTCTCTGCGCTTAAAACTTACTATAAAACTTATTGCGGAAAAATCGCTTCGGATGAAGAGCTGATTGCTTGTTTTGAAAACGTATGCGATATGAGCCTTAAAAGCTTCTTTGAAAGCTGGATTAACGGAACGGTAGGGCTTTATTAATAAAATGATTAAATATTTCTGTGTAACCAAACGGGCGGTGGCGATTACGATCGTCCTCGCCCTTGTTTGTATATCGTTTATAGGATTATGTATCGGAGTGTCGGTAGCCGGTACCGTTACGCCCAACGGCATGACGATAGTCATCGATCCCGGTCACGGCGGACGTGACGGAGGAGTAGTGGGTACTCTGACGGGCGAAAAGGAAGCGAACGTTAACCTCGGCATTTCAAAAAGTCTCAGACATTTTCTGACCGATGCCGGTTATAACGTGATAATGACTCGCCAAAGCGACGTGGATTTATCCAGTGGAGACAGTGGCTTTAAAAAATCGGATATGCTCGCGCGCAAAAAAATTATTGAGGAAGCTAAACCCAACCTTGTAGTAAGCGTTCATCAAAATTCTTTTCCGGATAAAGAAGTTCATGGCGCACAGGTCTTTTACGCGCCTTTCTCGGACGTCGGCAAAGAAATAGCCGAAACAACGCAAGCAGTACTCAACGCTTCGCTAAACTGTAATCGAATAGCAAAAAGCGGAGACTATTACGTAATACAATGCACCGAATATCCGTCTATGCTTGTTGAATGTGGGTTTTTATCCAACCCCACCGAAGAAGCGCTTCTCGTAACAGCGGAGTACCAACGCAAAGTGGCTTATGCAATTTACTCGTCTATAACCCAGATTTTAGAAGAAAAAATAGCTTAGCATTTTTATTTTTCACTTTCGCTATTCCTTGCATTTTACATAAATGATGTGCTATAATTTATGTTATGAAAAAATGCGGTAAAATCGGCATTGTAGGGCTGGGACTGATAGGCGGTTCAATCGCAATCGCTCTTTCAGGCTCATACGAAATAGTAGGCATGAGCCGAAACCCCGATACCGTACGATACGCTCTGGAGAATGGAATAATCGACAGGGCGGTTTCGTCATACTCTGAATTCATAGGTTTGGACGCAGTAATAGTATGCACGCCTCTGTCGCTCGTTAAAAAGACGGTGGAGGATCTTTACGCAGCGCTCGGAGATAGCGTCATAATCACGGACGTGGGTAGCGTAAAAGGTATGCTGAGTGGTCTACCCGGCAGAATAGTAGGCGGACATCCTATGGCAGGTACGGAGCAGAGCGGAATTCGCGCAGCAAAGGAGCGCCTGCTTGAAAACGCATATTACATACTCGTGGATTACAAAGATAATCCGCGCGACCTTGATTTTATGAAAAATCTCGTGCTTGCGTGCGGAGCCGTACCCATAATCATGACGGCGGACGAACACGACAAGCTCGTTGCAAAAATTTCGCACCTTGAACATATGGCAGCTTATTCTCTCATAAACTCGGCAATGACGGGCGACGAAGAAATAGTGGGTAGCGGTTTTATGGATACGACGCGAATAGCCTCTTCCTCGCCTGAATTTTGGGCAACCGTTGCAAAACTAAACAAAGACAACTTGCTTGCAGAAATGGACAAGTATATAGAAACGCTCAACCTGCTCAAAGAGGACATTGAAAAGGATGCTGACATAATCCCGACCTTGACGAAAGCGAAACAAAGGCGTGACGCGCTCGGCTATAAAAGACGGTATATGACGTCTTACGTCGTGTACGTAGACGTTCCCGACTGCGTAGGTTCTATTGTCGGTGTGCTTGCAAAACTGTCGGATAATGGAGTGAGCATTAACAACCTGACGGTTATGAACTCGCGTGAGGGAGTAGGGGGCGCGCTTCGCATTGAACTGAAAGACGAAAGGGGATATAAGAAAGCAAAGGAGATATTCGGATGAAACTGATTACGGCAGGCGAATCACACGGAAAAACGCTGATAGGCGTAATAGAAGGACTGCCTTCCGGCGTAACGCTGGACGAGGCGCGTATTAACGCGCGTCTTGCTAGCCGTCAGCAGGGCTACGGCAGAGGCGGAAGAATGAAAATCGAAACGGACAGAATAGAAGTCCTCTCCGGCGCTATTGGTGGTAAAACAATTGCTTCACCCCTTGCTTTCGCTATAAAGAACAAAGATTACGAGAATTGGACGCAGTATATGGACGCTTTCTGCGGTGAGGTTGACAAAAAAGCGCTCACGGCTGTTCGTCCCGGTCACGCCGACCTTTCGGGAGTGATTAAGTACGGTTTTGGCAATAACGCGCGCCCCGTTTTAGAGCGCGCCAGCGCAAGAGAAACCGCAACGAGAGTAGGCGCAGGCGCAATTTGCGAGCAAGCTCTTAACGATCTCGGCGTGACGATCAAAGGCGAAGTTCTTTGCGTGGGCGGAAAAACGGACGAAGAGTCCATAAAAACCGCAATCGACGAAGCGAGAAAACAGGGCGACACTCTGGGCGGTAAATGCCGAATTACGGTCAGCGGAATGCCGATAGGCGTGGGAAGCTACGTGCAGTACGACCGTAAGCTTGACGCAATTCTCGCCATGCACCTTATGAGCGTTCAGTCGGTCAAAGCTGTCGAAGTCGGTCTTGGAACGGAATTTGCTAGCCTTAAAGGCAGTCAGTCCCACGATGAAATTTTGCCCGGTGGCAGACAGACCAACCGCGCGGGAGGTATTGAGGGCGGTATGAGCAACGGCGAGGATATCGTACTTACCGTGACTTTCAAGCCCATACCCACGCTTATGAAAGGACTGCGCACCGTGGACTTAAAGACGGGCGAGCCTACGACTGCCGCAAGCGAGCGTAGTGACTGTTGCGCCGTGGAAGCGGCTACGGTAGTTGCCGAATGTGCGGTAGCCTACGCGCTTCTGGACGAAATACTCAAGACCTTTGGTGGCGATACTATGAGCGAACTTCAGACAAGGGTTAACGCGAGGAGATCGAGCTATGAACAAGGCTGAGCTGATCTCGATTGACGAAATAAAAAAGGTAATTAATGGCGACAACGTTTTCGTTATTACCGATACCAACGTAAAGGCGTTATATTCCTCCGTGTTTGACGGAACGCGCCACGCAGTAATAATAGCGGGCGAGGCGAATAAGAACCTTGAAACAGTTGGCAGACTGATTGTCGAAATGGTGGAGAAGGGCTGTAACCGCAAGACCACCGTCGTAGCGGTAGGCGGAGGCGTAGTAGGCGACACCGCAGGCTACGTTGCCGCAAGCTATATGCGCGGAGTGAAGTGGATTAACGTCCCTACCACTCTGCTTGCAATGGTAGACAGCTCGATCGGCGGTAAAACGGGCGTAGACGTAGGCGGATATAAAAACGTCTGCGGTGCGTTCCATCTTCCTGTAAGAGTGCTTATCTGCCGTGATTGGCTGGCAACGCTACCTGATAGGGAATGGCTGTGCGGTTGCGGTGAAATGATTAAGCACGCGCTCTTAGACGAGGATATTTTCAAGGCAACTTTGCCCGTGATTGATAAACTCGTAGCGCGTGACATGGACGTGACTGCTCCGCTTATGGAAATGAGCGCAAGATATAAAGAAAGTATAGTGGAAGCCGACTTCAAAGAAGGCGGACTTCGTAAACGCCTCAACGTCGGACATACCGTTGGTCACGCCGTTGAAAAGCTCGACAACTTCCGTCTTTCACACGGACAGTACGTTGCGCTCGGCATAGTAGCCGAAGCGACTATGCTTAAAAATGAATTAGATATAAACCGGTATAACGACGTTATCCGCTTGGCGCACGCCGTAACGACGGACGCATTCCCTAAGCTGACGAGTGAGGAAATTACCGAAGCCTCCAAAGCGGATAAAAAGAACGGAAGCGGTGAAATAGTAATAATGTTGCCTACGGGAAATGACGTAAAGGAAATTGCGCTCACTCCCGATGAGTTTAAGGAGAAACTCGAAGCGTGCATATACGACCTCTAAAAAATTTTGATAGGGTTCTTGAAACTGCGCCTGATAAGAGCATAACACACAGAGCGGTTATGTTCAATGCTTTTGCGCGCGGTGAAGCTACCGTAACCAACGCGCTACTCGGCGGTGATTGCAAATCCACTATCGCTTGTATGCGCGCTCTCGGCGCCGAAATTACGGTGGACGGCAGTACGGTTAAGGTGAAAGGCGCGACCGTTTTTAAAGACGCCACGCTTGACGCAGGCAATTCGGGTACGACCACACGTCTGCTCACCGGACTTCTTGCAGGAAAGAACGTGACGGCTACTCTTGACGGTGACGACAGCCTCCGCACGCGTCCTATGAAGCGTGTGACCGAGCCTCTTTCAGCTATGGGCGCAATCGTGACCACGACGGACGGTAAAGTACCTCTTACCGTCAGACCTGCCGTTCTTCACGGCATAGACTACGTAATGCCAATGGCGAGCGCGCAGGTAAAGAGCGCAGTCATTCTTGCAGGCATAAACGCAGACGGCGTTACGCGCGTGACCGAGCCTGCATTATCGCGCAATCATACTGAGCTTATGCTGAAAGCTATGGGCGCGGATATAGCGCAGGACGGGCTGACCGTTACCGTGCGCCGTAGCGAGCCTAAAGCGGTGGACGTAAGAGTGCCGGGCGATATTTCCTCGGCGGCGTTCCTTCTCGGCGCGGCGGTAGTCACGGGCGGTTCCGTTACTGTCATAAACGTCGGACTTAACCCCACGAGAACGGGCATAGTCGAAGTACTGCGCGCAATGGGCGCAAAGATTACTATAGATAATTATTCGGACGAAGTCGAGCCTATAGGTGACTTAACGGTCAAAAGCGCACCTCTCCGTCCGTTTAAAATAACCAAAGAAATCGTTCCGTCGCTTATTGACGAACTTCCTCTCCTTGCTGCAATAGCCTGCTACGCCAACGGCACGAGCGTTATTTCGGGCGCAGAAGAGTTGAAAGTCAAAGAATCGGATAGAATAGCAACGACCGTTGAAGCGCTTACCGCTCTCGGTGCGGACGTTGAACCGACAGAGGACGGCATGATAATTCACGGACACGGCGGACTGAAAGGCGGAGGAACGACCAACGCGCGCGGAGACCATCGCATAGCAATGACCTCGGCTGTTGCGGCGCTTGGTAGTGAACTCGGCTGTGATATCGACGGAGCGGAAACCGCATCTATCAGCTATCCCGGCTTTTGGGAGGTAATATGCTGAAATTTTGCGTGCTCGGTAGCGGAATTTCATATACACTTTCCCCTAAAATACATAACGCCGTCTTTGCAAAGCTGGGCGTAAAAGCCGAATACGGCGTAAAGGATATCCCTAAAGACGGTCTTGCCGAGCATATATCGGTGCTTAAAAATGAATTTGACGGTTTTAACGTCACCAAACCGTTCAAGAACGAAATCTGCAAGTATCTTAACGAGAATAACGCGCGAATAGGCGCAGTAAATACCGTTAAGCGCTCTAACGGTAAGTATTTTGGCGAGAATACCGACGTTTACGGATTCATGCAGTCGCTGACTAAAATGACGGGTGACGTTAGAGAACTTAACGTACTCGTTCTCGGCGCAGGCGGTGCGTCTGAAGCAGTAGTTTGCGGACTGACGGAAGCCGGCGCGGACGTTACGATCTTCAATCGCACGCAGGAAAAAGCAAAACTCCTTGCAGACAAGTTCGGTTGCAAATGGGCGGAAAGCTCGTCAGGCTTAAAGCCCGAACTTATCGTAAACGCAGTAAGCTTAGGTAACGACGGAGTATCTAATCCTATGCCGAGCGTTGATCTTACTTCTCTTAAATTCGCCTACGACCTCATTTATTCGCCCGAAAGAACGCCTTTTTTAAAACAATGTGAAGGTGCGGGCGCTAAGGTGGAAAACGGACTCGGCATGCTCATCTATCAAGCTATAGAAGCGGACGAAATTTTTCTTGACAGGCGAGGACAACTTGACAAAGAAATGCTCTACGCTCTCGTAGAAAAAACTATAAAAGACTAAAACGGTGAGATTATGAAAATTCTTATTATCAACGGACCTAACCTCAATATGTTAGGCGCAAGAGAAAAGGAAATATACGGCGAAACCACGCTTGCGGATATGAATAACGATATAGCGAACTTCGCCAAAGAATACGGTATTGAGACGGTATTTTATCAGTCCAATATCGAGGGCGAACTGTGCGGAGCTATTCAGCAGGTCAAGTCAACGTACGGCGCGGACGGAATCGTACTGAACGCCGGCGCTTACACGCATTACTCTCACGCTATCGGTGATGCTCTCGGCTCTGTAAAAGTACCAAAAGTGGAAGTGCATATTTCCAACGTACACGCGCGTGAAAATTTCCGTCATCTCTCGGTGCTTGCAGATAACTGTAACGGTGTTATCTGTGGGTTCGGCGCAGACAGTTACAAGCTGGCTTGCCTTGCTATCAAGGGAATCTTGGACCGTGGATAAGAGTAATATAGCGCTTATCGGTATGATGGGGACGATGAAGACGTCTATCGGCAAATTGCTTGCCGAAAGAACGGGTAAGACTTTCCTTGATACCGACGAGATGTACGAAAAGGCAGAGGGAAGAACTATTTCCGAGACGTTTGATACGGACGGCGAGGCGTATTTCCGCTTAAAGGAAACGGAAATCGTCAAGAAAGCGTCTTCGGAATTAAACGCGGTTATCTCCTGCGGTGGAGGCGTTCCTTTAAAAAGCGAAAACGTGGAAGCGTTAAGGGCAAGCTCAATCGTAGTTCTGCTTACCGCAACCCCCGAATGTATACTCAAAAGAACGAGCGTTAACGACGACAGACCTCTGCTTCGCGGAGGCGACCTTGAAAGAATTAAAAAAATATGCGCCGATAGAAAAAAAGCTTACGAGTCTTCGGCAGACGTAAGCATAGATACTACGGACAAAACCCCGATAGACTGCCTGCCGTTAATCGAGCAGGAGCTTATAAAAATAAAAGGATGAATATCATGAACGAAAAGGCAATGAAAGCTACGATCGACTCTATCAGAGTGCTTTCTGCAGAAGCAATCGAGAAAGCAAAAAGCGGTCACCCTGGCACGCCCCTTGGCGCAGCACCGGTGATTGCGGAAATTTACGGCAACCAACTCAAACACAATCCGACTAACCCCAAGTATTTTGACAGAGATCGATTTATACTTTCTGCAGGTCATGCGTCAAGCATGCTTTATACCACGCTTTACCTTAGCGGTTACGATATTGCGAAAGAGGATTTAATGAATTTCCGTCAGCTTCGCAGTAAGCTTCCCGGTCATCCCGAGTACGGCGTAACTCCGGGTGTGGAAACTTCTACCGGTCCTCTCGGTCAGGGCGTAGCGAACGCAGTAGGCTTTGCTCTTGCGGAAAAAATCCTTTCCGCTAAGTTCAACAAGCCCAATCTTCCGCTCATAGACCATTATACCTACGCTTTCTGCGGTGACGGTTGTTTAATGGAAGGCATCAACTACGAGGCGGCGGCTCTTGCAGGAGCGTGGAAGCTCGGCAAACTTATCGTGATTTACGATAAGAACGACATTACCATTGAAGGTAGCCTTGACGGTGTAGCCGACGAGGACGTTGGCGCGCGCTTCGTATCTCAAGGCTGGGAAGTCCTTAACGTAGCCGACGGCAACGACACCCAAGCGGTTGGCAATGCTATAAAGCAGGCTAAAATAAATACGGATAAGCCTTCGATTATTATCGTCCGCACCACTATCGGTTACGGTTCGAGCAAAGCAGGCTCGCCCTCTTGCCATGGCGCGCCTCTCGGCGAAGAATCGCTTAACTCGCTCAAATCCTTCCTCGGCTGGAACGAACAGCCTTTTACTGCGAAGAAAGAAACCGCAGAGTTTACCGAAGCGGTTAAGGCTCGTGGCGCAAAGGCAGAAAGCGAGTGGAACGAAATCGTGGAGGCTTATAAGTCTGCTTACCCCGACGATTACAAAGAGTTCACGAAGTGGGTGGAGAGCGATTCTCTCGACCTTGCGTCGGACGAAGAATTCCTCAAGGCTATTCCCACAAGCGACGACGCAACTCGTAACCATTCGGGTAAAATCCTCAACTATCTTTCGGGCAAAATGGCAAACCTTATCGGCGGATCAGCCGATCTCGGTCCGTCCAATATGTCCATTATGAAAGATAAGGAATATTATTCAGCATCCAATCCTACGGGAACGAATATCCACTTTGGCGTAAGAGAGCAGGCTATGAGCTCGGTAATTAACGGACTTTGTCTGCACGGCGGATTCAAGCCGTACTGCGCAACCTTCTTCGTGTTCGTAGACTATATGAAAGGCTCGATCAGAATGAGCGCGCTTATGGATATTCCCACGTTATATATCCTTTCGCACGACTCGATCGGAGTAGGCGAGGACGGACCTACGCACCAGCCTATCGAGCAACTCGTTATGCTTCGCACGTTGCCCAATCTCCGCGTATGGCGACCTGCCGACGGCATTGAAACGGCAGCGGCTTACGCTTGCCATTTCGCAGGTAAACACCCCTCGGCAATTATTACCAGTCGTCAGAAACTCATTACTCCCAAAGGCACGAGTATCGAAAAGGCGCTCAAAGGCGGTTACGTCTTAGCCGACAGCGCGAAAGAAACGCCTGACGTTATCCTTATGGGTACGGGTAGCGAAGTTGATCTTCTCGTTAAAGCTAAAGACGTGCTTGCAAACAAAGGAATAGACGCGCGCATAGTTTCACTGCCTTGTATAGAGGAGTTCGAAGCTCAGAGCGTAGAATATAAGCAGAGCGTACTGCCCGATTCAGTTCGCGCAAGAGTAGCGGTAGAGGCTGGCTCGTCGCTTAATTGGGGAAAATACGTCGGTCTTGACGGCGAAACCGTTTGCAAAGACGACTTCGGCGCCTCCGCTCCCGCAGGAAAACTGTTCGAGCTTTACGGCTTTACGGTAGATAACGTAGTGGCTATGGCTGAAAAAACAGTTAATAAGGTGAAAGCATGAGCGTATTTTACGCATTCCTCTCACGAATGAGATATATAACCCGTTGGGGCTTAATGCGCAACACAAGAGCGGAAAACGTCATGGAGCATTCCGCTATCGTTGCTATGTTCGCTCACGCTCTTGCCGTTATTCACAACAAGCAGGGCGGAAGCGTTGATGCGAATAAAGTTGGCATGATGGCGCTTTACCACGAAACGGGCGAGGTTATCACCGGTGATATGCCTACGCCGATTAAGTATTTCAATCCCGAAATCACTTCTGCGTATAAGGCAATCGAGGAGGATAGTGAGAAAAAACTCCTTTCCACGCTTCCCGAAGATTTAGCCGGCGAGGTAGGCGCGCTCGTTATGGGCGGAAACGAAACCGAACTCAAGCTGGTTAAGTACGCCGATACTCTTTCAGCGTACGTTAAATGTCTGGAAGAAATTTCGCAGGGCAACGCCGAGTTTAAGGAAGCCGAAGCGTCCACCAAACGCAAACTTCAAGCGTACGAAAGCAAGGAAGTAGACTACTTTATGGAACGTTTCGTAACGCCCTTTGGTCTGTCGCTTGATAATTTAAGCAAAGAAATTAAATAATTAAAGACTTACCCTTGTTGACATTTCAACAAGGGTATTGTATAATTAAGCTATGCAAGAGAGATTTAAGACGTTTACAGTACTCATTACGAAAATCAATCGTATGATACGCAGGATAAAGACCGAAGAAATGGCGGAGTTTAACTTGAAAAGTCCGCACGTTTCCTGTCTGTATTATTTATACCGGGAAAACCACCTTACCGCTAAAGAGCTTTGCGACATCTGTGACGAGGACAAAGCGAGTATTTCACGCTCGATTGAATTTTTAGAAACAAACGGCTACATCTACTGTGACGAAACGTCCAAAAAGAGATATAAAAGCCCTCTCGCCCTCACCGAAAAGGGAATGGACACAGGCAAGCGTATCGCCGAAAAAATTGACGGTATACTCGATAAAGCAGGCGAGGGCTTAAGTGAAGAAAATAGGGCGATTCTGTATAAGAGTCTGAAACTCATTTCCGGCAACTTGCAAAATCTCTGCGATAAATACGAATAAAAAATAGGATAAGTTATACCTGCGTTCCGATTCGGAACGCAGTTTTTGCACCTTGCGGTCACTGTGGATAGTTATGATTTTACGGTCATCCTGAGCACCTCTTCGTCATCCTGAGCGCCTCTTCGTCATCCTGAGCGTTAGCGGTAGTGAAGTCGAAGGATCTTCCTGTCATCCTGTAGTAGCTAGAAAAGATCTCATAGATTCTATCGGTCGCAATGCTCCCTCTGGAATGACAAGAGGACGAGATACTTCGACTACGAGCTAACGCTCTTCGCTCAGTATGACTTAATGATAAAGCACCGCTCCCATGATGGACGTCGTCATCCTGAG
>JAFTMM010000026.1 GCA_017452405.1 Clostridia bacterium
GCCTAACGGCTCCGCTCAGGACGACGATACCAAAACGCGCCTAACGGCTCCGCTCAGGTCGACGATATCAAAACGCGCCTAACGGCTCCGCACAGGACGACGATACCAAAACGCGCCTAACGGCTCCGCTCAGGTCGACGATAACCAAAAACCAACGACCATACTAAAATTGACAGAAAAAATGCGCCTTTTTCGGGCGCACTAAAAAATCACGTTATTACGTTTCTCCATTGCCCGAGATGAATAACGAAGATATACAACGGATAGGCTATCGGACTTTGACCGTAATGACTGTTGTGACGGAATTTCACCGCGCTTCCCCTACTCTCTGCAAATTGCAACTCGCGTTGTACTATTTATTTTTTACAGACTGCGATTAATC
The DNA here is from genome assembly GCA_017452405.1 of Clostridia bacterium. GTDB lineage: Bacteria > Bacillota > Clostridia > Christensenellales > Pumilibacteraceae > Protoclostridium. The sequence continues at coordinate 383 of JAFTMM010000026.1, forward strand.
TCCTCTGCGTAACGCACCGTTTCCATCGCGTCTTTGGCGTATTTGTCTGCGCCGATAAGGTCGGCGTATTCCTGCGTTAGTACCGCTCCGCCCACAACGACCTTACACCACGGCGCTTTCTTGCGGAGCAGTTTAATCGTCTCCTCCATTGCGGGAACGGTAGTAGTCATTAGCGCGCTTAAGCCCGCTATCGGCGCGCGAAGTTTCACGACTTCGTCCACGATCTGTTCAGGGGATACGTCACGCCCTAAGTCGGTCACGGCAAAGCCGTAATTTTCCAGCAGTAGTTTGACGATATTTTTGCCTATATCGTGAATATCACCTTTGACGGTAGCGATTACGAAACCGCATTTATCGGCAGAACGGCCTCCGCCCATATGCGCTTTTATCTGCTCGAACGCACTCTTTGCCGATTCCGCGCTCATAAGGAGCTGTGGAAGATAAACTTTTTTATTTTCAAAGCCAACGCCGACTACGTTAAGCGCAGGAATAATCTCGTCCTGCACGATTTTAAGTGGCTGAATGCTTTTCAATAGTTCTTTAGTAACGCTTCCTGCCTGCTCTTTCAAGCCCTTAATTATAACTCTTTGCAGTTCAGACTTATACTCCGCTATATTTTCCGCGCCTTCCGTACTTTTGACTTCCGCCGTAGCAGTCGTTTGAAGGGGAAGAGATTGCGCGAAAGATATATAATCTGCGCAATTATCGTCCCATCCACGAAGCGCTTTGAAGGCGTAATACGCTTTCATCATCTCGGTAGAGTTGGGGTTCATAATAGCTGCGGATAAGCCGTTACTTAATGCCAGCGCAAAGAAATTACTATTGATAATATCCCTTTGCGGAAGCCCGAAAGATACGTTGGACACGCCGAGCGACGTGTGGCAACCCATTTCGGTCAGGAGTTTTACAGCTTTAAGCGTTTCCACCCCTGCTTTGTTATCCGCGCTGATAGTGAGCGCAAGCGGATCGAAAATCAAGTCCTTCTTATCAATGCCGTACTCATGCGCATAGTCTAGGATTTTCCTTGCAATCGTAAGCCTGTCCTCGGCTTTTTCGGGAATACCGTTCTCGTCAAGCGTAAGCGCAACGACGAGACCGCCGTACTTTTTCACAAGCGGAAAAATCGCGTCCATACTTTCGCGCTTGCCGTTGACAGAATTGACCATTGCCTTGCCGTTATATCGGCGGAGCGCTACTTCCATAGCGTTCACGTCCGAAGTGTCTATCTGAAGCGGTAGGTCGATTATTGCTTGAAGTTCTCTCACGGTAGTCTTAAGCATTTCTACTTCGTCAATTTCGGGCAAGCCGACGTTAACGTCCAAAATATGCACGCCCTTTTCCTGCTCGGCTATGCCTTCTTTGAGTATATAGTCAACGTCGCGCGCTTTAAGCGCTTCTTTAAACCGCTTTTTTCCCGTCGGGTTTATGCGCTCGCCTATAAGAATAGGCGCTTTACCGAATTCTACTGCGTGGGTGTATGAAGAAACTAGCGTATGCGTTTTTTTAGCTATGGGAAACGGCGTTAAGCCTGCCGAACGGCGCACGGTTTCAGCTATGTAATCGGGTGTAGTTCCGCAACAGCCACCGCATATCCTAACGCCTTTCTTAATCAGCGCAGTAACGTCCTCGGCAAATTCTGCGGGAAGAACGTCGTAAACCGTTTTGCCATCCACTACTCTTGGCAATCCTGCGTTGGGCTTGAGAATTATCGGCAAGGAAGAATATTCGAGGTATTCCTCCACCACTCCTGCCAGCATTTTAGGACCGAATGAACAGTTTACGCCGATAGCAGTAGCGCCGAGACCTTCAAGCATTGCAACCATTGCCTTAGCGTCCGCGCCTGTCATTAGCTTACCGTCTGCGCCGTAGGCGTTGGACACGAATATGGGAAGCGACGAGTTCTCCTTAGTCGCTAACACGGCGGCTTTGGTTTCGTAGCTGTCGTTCATCGTTTCGATAAATACGAGATCTACGCCGTATTTTACTCCCAGCTTCACCGTTTCGGCAAAGACGGACACAGCTTCTTCAAAGTCGAGATCGCCGTAGGGCGCAAGCATTCTGCCCGTCGGTCCTACGTCAAGCGCGATCCATTTTTCCGCGCCCTTGCTCTTGACTTGCGCTTTTCTTGCGTTTTCGACGGCGCACTTAATAATTTCGTCCAGCTCATCACGTGAGAATTTGAGAATATTTGCGCCGAAGGTGTTCGTGCTGACTACGTTACTTCCTGCGTCGTAATAATTCTTATGGACTTCGGTAATTAATTCGGGGTGAGATACGTTCCACGTTTCGGGAAGTTCGCCGGGGCGCAGTCCTTGCGCTTGAAGTAGCGTACCCATACCGCCGTCGAGAAACAGTACGTTATTTTTTAAGTATTCCGTGATTTTCACTTATTTTCTCCTATAGTCACAATCTGCCGAGCAGGTAGCGCAACCGCTTGCAGGCGTTTTGCATTCGATCTCACCAATACCTATGATTGCAGTAACGGACTTTGAAGGTGACATGAGCATGCTTCCGTTAAGCGTCAGCCCTATATTTTTAGCGCAGTCAAGCGCGTCAAAAATCTTGCGTTGCATTTCTATCGGAAAATCTCCGTAACCGGGGCTGAACCTCGGTCGAGTGGCTTTGCCTACTGCCATATGCTCCGCTTTGATTTCGCTATTGAACGTATCGCAAAGGCTTTCTATTCGCTCTGCGCCGATTGCCTGAAAAAGTAGCGCCTTGACGGGCGAAACTGAGCTGTACTTTGCAATCAAGCGGTCAATACCCAACCCGATAGTTGCGCCGAAAAGCACAACGCTCTCACAGCCCCGAAGATTTTTTCTTAAATCATTCGACGCAGTAGTGGCAAACGAGAGGTCAAGGAAGTCGCCGTTATCTATCACGGACAGCTGTCTATAACATACTTTATACGTTAGCTTGTCCTTTGCTTCCGCTAAACACTCGGAAATAAGAGGCTTTAATTCGGGCATTTCTCCACGCGCACCGGCATAACGCAAAATTTCTTTTACGTTTATTTCAGGCGCATCATAGATTTTTATGCGAACGGGCGTCATTAGCTTAAAATATCCGAAAGGTTGGAGATTATTTTGGAAGCTACGTCCGGCTTATTCATGGAATAAACGTGGACGTTCTTAATACCGTTGGCAAACAGATCGATAATCTGGTCGGTGGCGTACGCTATACCTGCCTGCTTCATTGCCGACGGCGACGATCCGAACTTATCCACAAGGCTCTTAAAGCGCTGCGGCATAAACGAACCGGACAGCTTGATTGCTCTGTCTACTTGGTTTGCGTTCGTTATCGGCATAACGCCGGGAACGATAGGCGTGGTAATTCCCGCCTCGCGAATTTTGTATAAGAAGTTATACAAAAGGTTGTTGTCAAAGAACATCTGCGTCGTTAAAAAGTCACAGCCAGCCTCTACCTTTTCTTTAAGATACTTAACGTCCTCTTTCTGATTAACGCTTTCGGGGTGAATTTCGGGATAACACGCTCCGCCTATGCAAAAGTCCCCCGCTTTTTTAAGCTCACGAATAAGGTCGATTGCGTGACGGTAATCCCACTTACTGCGATCGGCGTTCTCTAACTCCGCAGGTATGTCGCCTCTGAGCGCCATTACGTTCTTTATGCCCGCTTCCTTTATCTCTTTAATTTTTTCGCGTACCGTTCCCTTGGTTGACGACACGCACGTGAGATGAGCTATGGACGGAACGCCATAGTTCTGCTTAATATCCTTAGCTATATCCAGAGTATATTTACTCGTACCGCCACCCGCGCCGTAAGTCACGCTCATAAATGACGGACGAAGCTTAGCAATTTCCTCCGTAGCGTGTTTAACGCTGTCGAAAGCGCTTTCTGTCTTGGGCGGAAACACCTCAAAAGATATAGATAATTTGTCTTGATTGAGTAAGCTTATAATTTTCATAAAACTTGCCTTTAAGTTTATTAATTACAATTATACCACGAATCAATTATATAATCAAATAATTGATTAGTGGTATAACTTTGTTTTATATCTATTTCGAAGGAGTTAATCCGCAAAAAGCGGTGTGGACAGATACCTGTCGCCCGTGTCGGGGAATACTACGACTATGGTTTTGCCCTCGTTTTCGGGGCGTTTTGCAAGCTCTATCGATGCCCACAACGCTGCGCCCGACGAAATGCCGACAAGCAAACCTTCCGTTCTGCCGATTGCTTTACCCGTAGCGAAAGCGTCCTCGTTTGTCACGGTAATGATCTCATCGTAGATTTTCGTGTTTAGTACTTCGGGTACGAAGCCTGCGCCGATACCCTGTATTTTATGTGCGCCGGGTGTTCCCGTGGACAAGACAGCAGACGAAGCAGGCTCGACAGCTACGACTTTAACGTTCGGATTTTTCTCTTTTAGATACTCGCCTACGCCCGTTATCGTACCACCCGTGCCTACGCCGGCTACGAACACGTCTACGTTGCCTTCGGTATCCGCATATATTTCGGGTGCGGTAGTTTCATAATGCACTTTGGGGTTGGCAGGGTTAGAAAACTGTCCGGGAATAAAACTATTTGGGATTTCTTCGGCAAGTTCTTTTGCCTTTGCAATCGCGCCCTTCATGCCTTTCGCGCCGTCGGTTAGAACAAGCTCCGCGCCGTAAGCTTTCATAAGCTGTCTGCGCTCCACCGACATGGTTTCAGGCATTACGATAATGGCACGGTATCCGCGCGCGGTGGCGACGGAAGCAAGACCTATGCCGGTATTGCCCGAAGTAGGCTCGATAATGACCGCACCGGGCTTGAGCTTTCCGCTCTTTTCAGCGTCGTCGATCATTGCTTTGGCAATCCGATCTTTAACAGAACCTGCCGGGTTGAAATATTCGAGCTTGGCAAGTATTCTAGCCTTTAAGCCATACGCCTTTTCTATACGCGTAAGCTCCATAAGCGGTGTTTTTCCTATAAGCTGATCAGCAGATTTATAAATAGCCATAACGTTCTCCTTATTTGATTGATGCAAAGCCCTGTTCAAGGTCGGCAATTATGTCGTCGATATGTTCCGTTCCGATGGAAAGTCTGATAGTGTTCTGCTTTATGCCCTGGTCGGCAAGCTCTTCTTCGGTAAGCTGGCTGTGAGTGGTGGTCGCTGGATGAATTACGAGGCTCTTAACGTCCGCAACGTTGGCAAGAAGTGAGAAGATTTTCAAGCTGTCTATGAACCTGTGCGCCTCTTTTTGTCCGCCCTTGATTTCAAAGGTGAAGATAGAGCCTCCGCCGTTAGGGAAATATTTTTTATAAAGCTCGTTGTCTGGATGACCTACTAGCGATGGATGATTGACCTTCTCCACAAGCGGGTGGTTTGCAAGATAGTCAATAACCTTTTTGGTGTTTTCCGCGTGACGTTCAAGACGGAGCGAGAGCGTTTCCGTTCCTTGCAGGAGCAGGAAAGCAGCAAACGGCGAAAGCGTAGCGCCGGTATCACGAAGCAGTATTGCGCGGATATAGGTAACGAACGCCGCCTTACCTACCGCCTTGGTGAACGAAACACCGTGATAGCTCGGATTAGGCGCGGAAATTGCGGGATAGTTGCCCGACTTCTCCCAATCAAAGTTACCCGAATCGACGATTACACCGCCGAGAGTAGTTCCGTGACCGCCGATAAACTTCGTTGCGGAATGTACTACAATATCCGCGCCGTGTTCAATCGGGCGAAGAAGATAAGGCGTACCGAAGGTATTATCCACAACGAGCGGAAGTCCGTGTTTGTGAGCGAGACTAGCCACCGCGTCAATATCGGGAATATCGCCGTTGGGGTTGCCGAGCGTTTCTATGTATATTGCTCTGGTGTTTTCCTTAATAGCTTTCTCCACTTCGTCAAGATCATGGATATTAACGAAGCTTGCCGTGATACCGAAGTTTGGAAGCGTGTGAGCGAGCAGGTTATAGCTACCGCCGTAAATGGTTTTCTGCGCAACGATATGTCCGCCGTTCTGCGCAAGAGCCTGTAACGTGTACGTGATTGCAGCCGCTCCCGAAGCGAGCGCAAGTGCTGCTACTCCTCCCTCCAATGCAGCTATACGTTTTTCAAAAACGTCTTGTGTTGAGTTGGTAAGTCTGCCGTAGATGTTGCCTGCGTCGGCTAAGCCGAAGCGCGCCGCCGCGTGAGCAGAGTCGCGGAAGACGTACGACGTGGTTGCGTAGATAGGAACAGCGCGCGCGTCGGTTGCTATATCGGGCGTTTCCTGCCCTACGTGAAGTTGCAAAGTTTCAAATTTATATTCAGACATGATTATTTCTCCTTGTATTTAACGTGATTTTTTGTTGTCTTAGATTTTTAATTTAGTTCTATTATATTTATGATAATGTTTTTAATATAGACACAAAATTACCACATTCGTCCGAATCTGAAATTATGACGCACAAGAAGCTCAAAGATGTTTTTCATTTATTAACCTACCTTTTTGATATGTTTTACAGATTATAGCATA
>JAFTMM010000027.1 GCA_017452405.1 Clostridia bacterium
AAGCGCGAATGATATCCTTTAAAGGGAGCGCGCCCTCGCCGACTGCGGAAAACAGGTGCTTACGGCTCGTCACACCCTCCTTTATGTCTTTGAAGTGCAGTATCTTAATGCGATCTGCGTATTTGGTCATAAGGTCAAGCGGATTTGCTCCGCCGTAGAGCGCCCAGCCCACGTCAAGCTCTAGTCCTAGTTCGGGCAATTTGTCAAACAGATAATCAAGAGCAGAAACGCCGTTGACTGCTTTGACTTCGCCGTCGTGGTTGTGGTAAAGCACCCCTACGCCTATTTTGCCGAGAGCCTCGGTAAAGTCTTTAAGCGCGGGAACGAACTTTTCGCATACTTCAGGCGTATCTGCCATAAGCGACACTACGAAGTACTTCAAGCCGGTAACGAGAGCAAACTCAAGCGCGTAAGGCGTTGCCCTACTAAGCGTATCCGCGCTGTCGTTTGCAAGCGCTAAGTGCGCGCTTTTCACCGTCAGCCCGAGTTCTTTGACGCGTTCGACGTTGTCGTAAGCGTCAATGCCGAACCAATTACCGCCGTCCAGCCCCACGACGGAAAAACCGAACTTAAACAGTTTTCTTTTTATTCTGCCGTAAGCGCGCGGAAAAATCACGCACGGCTCAATGCTCGTCACGCCAGCGCCGGCTAACGCTTTCAGCGTACCGTCAAAGTCCTTTTTTAACAGTTTGGATATACCATACGTATTAACCCCGATCATAAAAGCCTCCTCAAACTTTTCGGATAATGATTTTTGATTACGCCACCGCTTCCTTTTCCACCACCGAGAGCGTAACCGTCCACCAAGACGGCGCACCAACCTTTCACCTCTCCTGCAATCTCCTCACCACGCAAGTACGCGCTTACCCTTTCGTCTTCCAAGGTCAAATCAATCTTTTGCAAACATTCGCCTCCGAGAGCGGTAAACAGCCCGTGAGCAGGCGTAAACCTCCCCTTTTCCAGCTTGCCGAGCATAACGCCGTTCATAAGGCAAGGCAGGTCCACGTCAAGCGCAGGGATAAAGAGCATATCCTCCTTTTTCGCTATTTTGCCCTCTGCTTTTACCACGCTTTCGACGAGCTTACTTTCGGAACTGCTCGCCGTTTGACAGCCTTTTTTCAAACGTACTTCACTCGCGCCGAGAGACGTTTTGCGTAGCAGACAAAAGAACTGCCCTTCGCCGAATAAATGCGGATAGAATTTATAGCCCTTGCCCACGTCCACTCCGAGCTTTGCAATAGCTTCGGGCGCAGGCAGAATTTCATAGCCGAGCGAGATAATAAAGTCCACGACCTCCTCGTCCTCCTCTTCCGAGAACGTACAGGTAGAATAGACGAGCGTACCGCCCTCTTTCAGGCAAGCGTCAGCGGAGCGGACTATCTCTTTCTGGCGCACGGCGCAGGCGCGGACGTTGGCTTCCGACCAATCGAGTACGGCTTGCGGTTCTTTGCGGAACATTCCCTCGCCCGAACAAGGCGCGTCAACAATTACGACGTCGAAATATCCGCCGAAGATTTGAGCGATTCGCGCAGGGCGTTCGCTCATTACGACCGCATTGCGGTAACCCATACGCACGAGGTTTTCGCGTAATATAAGCGCTCGTGAGCGCTCTATTTCGTTGGAAACGAGCAGTCCTTCGCCGTTTAGCCTCGAAGCAATTACGCTAGACTTACCACCGGGCGCGGAACAGAGGTCGAGAACTTTAGCGTTCTTCGGCAAGTCCACCGCCGCCGCAGGAAGCATAGCGGACGGCTCTTGCATATAATACAGCCCTGCCGAGTGATATGGGTGCGCGCCCGGCTTTCCGCTTTTCACCGCGTAGCAAGACTCCCCGAACGCCAGCGCGCTAAGTCCGCCGAGTTTGCTTGAAACGGACGACTGAGCTTTAACGCCTAAGTGCAAGCCTTTGGTTGGTTGAAACTTAAGCGCATGGAAATAGTCGTCAAAGCGCGCGCCAAGACGGCTACGCATACGCTCAATGAACTTTTCGGGAAGATTCGTCATGGGTATACTATAACATATTTGATTTTATTTGTAAATACGATTTGACAAATTGCCCTAATTTGTAATATCATATCCTTATAAAATATTGGAGAAAACAAAAGTGAATTTCAAAACTATTCCCATTACACTCATAACCGGCTACCTCGGTAGCGGAAAGACTACGCTTATTAACTACCTGCTTAAAAACGCAGGCGGACGGAAGATGGCGGTTATCGTCAACGACATAGGCGAAGTGAATATAGACGCCGACCTTATCGAAAAAGGCGGTGTCGTTGCAGGCAAGGACGAAAACCTCGTTTCGCTTCAAAACGGTTGCATTTGTTGTACTCTCAAGCAGGACCTTATCGACCAACTCGGCGAGCTCGTAAAAATGAACCGTTTCGATCATATCCTTATCGAAGCGTCGGGCATTTGCGAGCCCGTCCCCATTGCGCAGACCATAACCTATCTCGAAGAACAGTTCGAGTCGCGCGGTATGCCTAAGTTCTGTAAGCTGGACGCGGTAGTTTCGGTGACCGACGCGCTCCGCCTTGCCGACGAGTTCGGTTGTGGTGAAACGCTTACGCAGGCAACCAGAGGCGAAGAAGATATTGAAAACCTCGTTATTCAACAAATCGAGTTCTGCGATATAATTCTGCTCAATAAGGTGAGCGAAGTGACGGAAGAACAGCTCGCCGAAATAAAGGCGATTATCCGCAAGCTTCAGCCTCACGCAACGATAATCGAAACTAACTTCTGCAAAATCAACCTCGGTCAGATACTAGACACCAACCTTTTCAACTTTGAAAAGGCTATGAACTCGGCAGGCTGGATGGAGGAGTTCGACCGCACCGACAACGAACACGACGCAGATCATCACGAGCACGAGCACGAACACGAACACCACCACGAGCACGAACACGAGCACGAGCACGAACACGAACACGAGCA
>JAFTMM010000028.1 GCA_017452405.1 Clostridia bacterium
CAGGATGATAGGGAGAATGTCATTCTGGAATGGAGCGCAAGCGGAGTGATAGAATCTCCGAGAGAAGTGCGGATAGAATCTTTTGAGATCCTTCGACTACACTACCGCTAACGCTCAGGATGACAGGGGAAGGCGCTCAGGATGATAGGGAGAATGTCATTCTGGAATGGAGCGCAAGCGGAGTGATAGAATCTCCGAGAGAAGTGCCCTCTTTAAGCGACTGTCAATCATACTTTCTATCTTCATCCTCATTCCCGATATAATTAACCGATTTCGTGGGATCTTCGGGAAGAACTGCTACTCGACCGTAGCGAAGATTGTGCAAGGTTTTTTTACTGAGACGGAAATTATACTTTTTCATATATATAATATGTGTGGGTTTTTACCGCGCGTATACTCGTAATAAACTAGAAAAAATTATCTTAACGCCCTTTGAGGCAAAGGAATGATATTATGGATATTTATACCGGAATTGACGAACTTATCGTCTATGCCAAGAACAATCTACTCCTCGACGAACTCGACGAGAACTACGCGCGCAACGGACTACTTGCGCTTCTCGGACTTGACTCGTATAAGGCGGGCACGCCCGACGAGGATAAGGTAGACGGAATGGAAACGCCCGACGCGCTCCTTAAAGACCTTATCGACGTTTGCGTTTTTGCAAAAATCGTGGAGAAGGGCGAAGTCGAAAGCCTTAAAAAGCGCATTATGCAGGTTCTTTCGCTCAAGCCCTCGCGCGTGAACGATACCTACGCCGACCTCGGTGGCAAGGGAAACGCAAAGGCTGACGGATTTTTAAGCGAATACGCTAAGGCTTCGCTGTTCGGCAAGTCGGCTAATCCCGCGTTCGTGGAAGAAATTACAGACGAAGGCTTTATCGTAAGCGCTAAGGGAGAGGGCAAGGAGGAACTCGGCGCGGTTTATCTTGCAATCGACGAACTCGTTTATTACGCAGAGAACTGCTTGCTTCTTGACTCCTACGACGTAGACTACGCACGCAGAGCCGTGTGTGACGTTCTCGGTCTTGACAGTTACGCGCCTCAGGATATCGATTACGATAAGGTAGACGCTCTCGATCGTCCAGACCTACTCACCGCAACGCTTAAAGAAGTTGCTACGACGTCAGGACTCATCACCGAAGAAGACGGAGAATTTGTTATCGATCGCGTTATGGGCGCTCTCTCACTTCTTCCCAGCGAGATTAACGACCTTTTTAACAGTCTGCCTGCTAAAAAAGCTACCGACTTCCTTTACGACTACTCGGTTAAGAACTATTACGTAAAGAAATCCGCGCTTGAAAACAACGTCCGTTTCAAAGGCGACTACACCAAAGGCGGTTTGGAAATAACCATCAACAAGGCGCGCCCCGAATACGTGAGCGCAAACGCAGCCGTTAAGGGTAATACGCCGAGCGGTGGTTATCCCAAGTGCTCGATCTGCCCCGAAAACGAGGGCTTTGACGGTACGGGCAAGTCTGTGCTTCGCACCGTTTCTATGGATCTGGGCGGAGAAGAGTGGTTCTGGCAGTACTCGCCTTACGGCTATCTCGGCAAGCACGGCATTGCAGTCAGCAAAGCGCACGCGCCTATGAAAGTTACGGATAAGACGGTAGTTCAGCTCATGGACTTCGTTGACCGCTTCCCTCACTTCTTTATCGGTTGCAACGCGGCGCTTCCCGGCGCAGGTGGTAGCGTGCTCTCCCACGACCACTTCCAGGGCGGAGAAGAAATGCTCCCCATGCACAAGGCTAAGGGCGCGGTTAAGCTCGTTTATCCCAAGTATCCGCTTGCTGAAATCGAAGTCCTCGATTGGTATGACTCGGCTATCCGCGTAACCTCGCAGTCTCGTCAGGTTATTGCAGAGATAGAAAAAGATATAAGAGAGGGCTGGGAGAACTATACCAACAACGCGCAGGGCATTGTAGCAAGCGATAAGAGTGGTCAGCATAACGCCGTAAGCCTTACCATGCGTAAGATAGACAACGGCAGATATTGCTTGTATATTATCCTTCGATCCAACGTCAAGAGCGACGAATACCCCGACGGCGTATTCCACACGCACCCCGAATTCCAGGCGATTAAGAAAGAGCCTAACGGACTTTTAGAAGCTCAGGGCTTATTCGTGCTTCCCGGTAGACTTGAGTACCAAATTGCCGAGCTCAAAGAATGTCTTTTTAATAAGACCGCGCTTCCTGCCGACCTTAGCGACTTCAAGCTCCTGCATAAGGAAATTATTAAGGAAAACGGCAAGGAAATGAGCAGAGTAGAGGCAGGCATTTACGTCAAGGCGGAAATCGGCTCGGTATGCGAGAGAATACTCGAAAATATTGCGGTGTTCAAAACCGCCGACGAAACGGCAGAATTCCTTAAGGGATTGAACGTATTTAAGTAATATGCTCAGGGAGAGTCTTATTTTGAGTGGATTCTCCCTGAACTTCTTATATAACGCAAAGTTCTACCTATATTCGACAAAAATCTATTGTAAAAAAGGCGAGGTAACGTATAATGGGAGTATATAATAAAAAGGCGGTGAATGGAATGAATGAATTTTCCGAATTTCTTTACACTCTCAGAAAAGAAAAGGGGCTGACGCAGGTTCAGCTTGCGGATATGCTCGGCGTTACCAATAAGGCGGTGAGTAAGTGGGAAACGGGCGAGGCTATGCCCGAAACGGCGCAACTCGTTCCGCTTGCGCAGATTTTAGGCGTTACCGTTGACGAACTGCTTCGAGGAGAGCGAACGTCGCTTAATACTAACGTTGCTCAGAGCGTAGAAACGGTAGGTAGTGATGAAAACGTTTCACGCTCAAACGAGTATTTAAATACCGAGAAACCGAAAAGTGGAAAGTGGGAGAAGCTGGCTGGCTTGGCTTGCGCAGTAATGGTTGCTCTCGGTATATCTGCATATCTCATTATCGGGTTTACGCTAGAACTTTGGCATCCGTATTGGGTGCTTGCCGTTCTTGCCGGAACGTCCTGCGTGGTTATAGGAACGGTTTTCGAGTTTTTTGATAAAGAGGGGTGCAGATGGGAAATGGCGCACGGCAAAAACGTCTACACCGAGGGCGCAGGGTTAATACTTATGATGGTTTGCGTCAACGTCTATCTCTTCTGCGGAGTGTTCGCTAATCTTTGGCATCCGCTGTGGATAGTATTCCCCGTAGGCGGAATCGCAAGCGGAATTATCGGCGCAATAGGTCACTTCTTCGCTAAGGGCGA
>JAFTMM010000029.1 GCA_017452405.1 Clostridia bacterium
CGATACGCATAATGCAAATCCCCCTTGTTGGTATTTTTTTACAGTATACCACACAAGAGGGATTATGTCAATATCTTTTTTAAGATTATGCTGATTTTGTGTCAAGGAGGAGAAATGCGCGTGATTGGCAATACTATCTCACCAGTTAAAAACTGTTACGACGTGCATTAATGAACATTTCAATATCTTCTACAATATATTGTCTGCCTGTTGTATGAAGCGCATCATAGCAAACGCTAAGATAATCAAGAATGCCGTAATTTTTAAATAGGCGCATGGTTTCACGTCCTGTCAGTCTTTTATAACAAACGATATGCTTCAAAACAAAATGACTTAAACGCTAACGTTTTGCTTATTTTATACCTCCGGCAAAATTAAATTTCCTGCTCTTTCTTCATTAAAAAGTTGTGCGAGCATTAAGCTACTATATTTCCACACTTTCGTTTCTTCTTTTTCAAGATATGAATAAAGTTTGGACTGTGTAAATCTCTCCATTGCTTTATCTTCAGTCCAATCATTCAACTCCATAATTTTTGCGACAACGTTGGCGGTAATTCCATAAAGAAGAGTTTCATAGCTTCGATCATTCATCTTCCATTACCTCCGTTTCAATGTATTTTAATTATTTTAAAGATTCTTACGTATGAAATAATATTTGGTCACAAAGCGTTTCCGTTTTTAACTTCTTTAAAGCGGTATCTTTATCCACATCTCCGTTTTCATACTCAACGACAACTCTGTAAACTTTATCATCTGCAACAGGACCGATAACAATATCATAATCGCCTACGTCAAGTCCTTGACGATTTGCGCAGATAAAGTCCAACCACGCCTCATCAGCTATATCAAAACATATAACTTTTAATTCGAGTTTTGCTGTTTCAAAGTCGAAATCATATTTATTTATGCATTTATGGCTAGTCCTATTTCTATACGCTACGGTAATAGCCCAATTTCTTGCTTGCTTTTCACTCGTAGTTACATATAATCCGCCACCAAAATCTAAAGGACGTTTGTATTTCAATATTTTAGGGGCGTCGACTATAGTATTACTTCCGTGATATACTAAATATTTCAAGCCTCCGACTTTGATTTATTATACCCTATTGGCGGGAAGTTTGTCGATAGTTTTATTTATAAACAATATTTAGACACTAAAACGCATAGAGAGCAGGTTCGCTTTCTATGCGTTTTTTGCTTTAACTTGACGTTACCAATACTTTGCCGTCGGCGTAGTCTATGGTTGCGGTGGAGTTGTCGCGCACCTTTCCGGTGAGAAGAGCCTCGGCAAGAGCGTCCTCTATGGTCTGCTCTATAATTCTGCGTAAGGGGCGCGCGCCGTACTCGGGATCGTAACCGTTTTTGATGACGTATTCCACGATTGCAGGCGTGTAGCGTATACCGATATTTCTGTCGGTGAGCTTCTTTGTAACTTTGCGCATCATTACGTCCGCTATTCTCTTAATGTTGTCTTCGGTTAAGTGCTTGAAGTAGCAAATAACGTCGATACGGTTCAAAAATTCGGGACGGAAGTGGCGTTTGAGCGCGCTAGAAAGGATCTGTTCTTCGTCCTGCATTTGAGAGGGGCTGTCGTTAAAGCCTATTGAGCGCTTGATTTTCAGCTCGCTTACGCCGACGTTTGACGTCATAATGACTATAGTATTTTTAAAGCTTACCAATCTACCCTGCGAGTCGGTAAGACGTCCTTCGTCAAGAAGCTGAAGCAGAATGTTATAAACGTCGGGATGCGCCTTTTCGATCTCGTCAAAGAGGACTACCGAGTACGGCTTTCTTCTCACCTGTTCGGTAAGCTGTCCGCCGTCGTCGAAGCCTACGTAGCCCGGAGGCGCGCCGATAAGCTTGCTTACGCTATGCCCTTCCATATATTCGGACATATCGATACGGATAATATTGTTCTCGTCGTCGAACATTGCCGAGGCAAGCGCTTTGGTAAGCTCGGTTTTGCCTACGCCCGTAGGTCCGAGGAAAAGGAACGTTCCGATAGGACGCTTAGGATCTTTCAAGCCTGCTCTTGCGCGACGTATAGCCTTGGATACGCTTTCAACTGCCATATCCTGCCCTATTACCCTTTCGTGAAGCAAGGCTTCAAGGTTGTTAAGGCGTTCAAGCTCGGTTTCGTTGAGCTTGGTTACGGGTATTTTCGTCCACTTGGAAACGACCTCGGCTATTTCTTCCGAGCCGATTTCCGTTGAAGCGGATGCTTTCCATTCCGAACGTTTTGCCTTAATTTCCTCTTCGGTGCGAACCCGAAGTTCCTTGTACTCCGCCGCCTTGTCGTATTCCTGACGGTGGATGGCTATGTCGATATTATTCTGGAGCTGAGCGAGTTTGTCTTCAAGGTCCTTGACTTCGGGCGGTACGCGGTTACCGCTTACTTTTGCCCTGCTCGCAGCTTCGTCAATAAGGTCGATTGCTTTGTCGGGACGGAAGCGGTCGGAGATGTATCTGTCCGAAAGGTTAGCCGCCGCCACGATAGCTTCGTCCGTGATTTTAATCTTATGGAACGCTTCGTAGTTCGGGCGTATGCCTTTAAGAATTTCAATAGTCTGCTCAACGGTGGGCGGATTGACGATAATAGGCTGAAAACGGCGTTCGAGTGCTTTGTCCTTTTCGATAAACTTGCGGTATTCGTCCGTAGTAGTTGCGCCGATAGTTTGAAGCTCACCGCGCGCAAGATAGGGTTTGAGCATATCCGAAGGATTTACTTCGCCCTCCTTACCGCCTGCCTGCGCAAGAGTATGCATTTCGTCTATAAATACGATAATATTGCCCTGCGAGATTATAGCCTCTATTGCGCTTTTAAGACGCTGTTCAAGTTCTCCGCGATACTTAGTACCAGCCATAAGACTGCCGATATCAAGCGAGAAAATGATCTTGTCTTTGAGCAGTTCGGGAACGTTGCCAGCTACCATTTCTCTTGCTAAACCTTCTACTACCGCGCTTTTTCCCACGCCCGGTTCGCCAATAAGAACGGGGTTATTTTTGGTCTTACGGCAGAGGATTTCAATGATACGCTCGATTTCCTCCTTTCTGCCGATAACGGGATCGATTTTATTATCCCTTGCGCGCTGTGTGAAGTCTACGCCTAGACCGTCAAGCTGTTGAGGCAACGACGCCTTGGGCTGAGAGCCACCGTGCGAAGCGTAGGACGGAATGCTCTTCATATTAGCAAGAATATTTTGAATATCCATGCTGTGATTAAGGTTGTTTAGAATGGACTGTATACTTACGTTACGCGAGAGGAACTTGAACATTGACGAAGACTTATAGAAAATGGACGCAAGGAGCAAATGCTCGGTATATATGCAGTCCTTTTTGCAGATAAGCGCCATACGGCGAGCGTCGTCAAAAAGGAGCTTGGTTTCGTCCGACTCCTGCGGTTCTTCGTTAATCATAGTAACCGCCACTTCGAGTTTGCCGAGTTCGGCGGTAATTGAACCAGGAAGTAAACCCTCGGCGTGCAGTATTTCAGAACACACGCAGTCAATGCCGTACATTGCGTGTATGAGATGTATAGGTTCAATATATCTATGCCGGTATTCTTTCGCCGTCTGGCGCGCCTTGTCACGAGCGCGCTTTACGTTGTCCGACATGGGAAATTTATCGTAGTATTCCATTGTTTAACCTCCTTAATTCTTAGTTTTACGCACGAGAGTGGAGAGCGTTTCCGCCACCTTTTCCGCGCGGTAAACGTCGCGTTCTTCCGAATCCATATTCTTTCCGCTTTTCAGCGTCATATTCGCAGGTCGGCAGTCCTTTGCAAGTTCGTCAAGCTTGGAAACGTCGTCGCAGTTAAGGAATCCGTACCAAACGCCGAGCTTGACGAGTCCGAGTTTATCCATAAATTCCTTGGTCGTGAGCGTATACGCGTTGGTCAGAACGCCGTACGCGCGCATTATGCCGTCACGGAGAGTCGTACCTTTCTGTTCTAAAAGCAATTGCCTTGCCGTGATTTCATTCTTTTCAAGCTGTTCTACGGCTACCGATACTCCGCTGACTATGTCCTTTTCGGTCAGTCCGAGCGTCTTAGCGTTGGACACTTGATATAAATAGCCTTCGCTACTCGTACCCTCGCCGTACTCGCCACGAACGGTCATATCGAAGCGGGCTACCGCGCCGATACACTTTTCCAGCGATTTGGTAAGGCTTAAGCCAGGCAGGAACATCATTGCAGAAGCGCGCATACCCGTACCAACGTTAGTCGGGCAGGCGGTCAGATAACCGAGTGACGGACTATAAGCTATATTGTTCCCTGCGCTTATCATGTCGTCAACGTCGCTTATTTTTTCGTACGCTTCCGCTAAGAGGTTGCCGGGCAAGATACATTGCGCGCGTACGTGATCCTCCTCGTTTACCATTACGCTGACGTCGTTAGATTTATTCACGATTACGGCTGAGTATTTGTTTATGCGGAGAAGATCGTCGCTGATTAGGTGCAGTTCTTTGAGCGCTTCTCCCTGCTGTTTACCCATATCCGATATGCGTACTATTGAAAATTTTTCCTCGCCCTTGCCGAGAGCCTCGTATACTTTTTGAGTAAGAGCTAATGACTTTTCGCTGTCGAGGTGCGCAGGGAAAGGATAACCTGCGAAGTTACGCGCTAAGCGTACACGGCTGGAAATTACGATACCGTTATCCATTACGCGCCTCCTTTGAGCTTCTTCATCTCTTCGTTGATCTGCCCTGCAAGACGGTAATCTTCGTTTGCTACCGCTTCCTCACGCTTGCGTAAAAGTTCGTTGTATTGCTTTTCTTCGGGAGAATAGAACTCTGCCGGCGATTTGCCCACGTGTTTGACGTCCCTTTGCATTTTAGCAAGCGAAGGGGTTATTAGGTCGGCAAACGTTTCATAGCAATCCGGACAGCCGAGATAACCCGAGCCGAGATATTCCTCAGCAGTATAGCCACAGGTCGGGCAAGTCTTTTTAGCGCCATTAACGCCGTACATAGTAGCGAAAGGATTTCCAAACGAGGAAAAGAGATTGCCTAAGCCCGCAAAAGGTGATGACGTAAAGCCGAGCTTGGCTTTACATTCAGCGCAAAGGTAGCGCTGACTCGTTACGCCGTTAATAACGTTTTTCATATAGTATACGGCAGGTCTTTTACCACAATCGTCGCACATTTTTTCCATTTACTTCCCCTCCTTTTCTTTCATAAGTTCGACGGCAAGCGCCTTCATCATTCCTGCGCGGAGTCCGTCCTTTGCCACCGCAGGCGCAAGTAACGCTTTGTCCGACATTAGTGAAGCTATCATGCGCGCTTCGGAGTCCGTTATGATTTCGTCACCTACCATGCGATCGAGATACTGTGCAGTCTGACTTTTCGTCAGCCCCTCACGCACGTTGAGCGCGCTAAGTTCTTCGAGCAGTCCTTGTCTGTCTGCCTTGAGCCGAACTAAGTTTATGCAACCTCCGCCTCCTCTGTGCGATTCTATTACGTAACCTCTCGCAGGAGTAAAACGCGTAGTGAGTACGTAATTTATCTGACTCGGCGCGCACGAAAAGTAATTCGCAAGCTCGTTCCTGCTTATACTTACGAAATTGCCGTCTTGAAAAAGTTCGATTAAAAATTGTTCGATTACGTCGCTTATGTTTGCCATTGGTACTACCTCCTGCGAAAGTTCTTCATTTGGTATATAAATTATAAGAATTTAAGAAAAATAGATTTTACTTTTCTTTTTGTGCTTATGTTTGACTTTCTTTGACCTTTGACCTTAGTTTATCACGAAAACTTTCCGTTGTCAATAGTTTTTTGCAAAAATTTGAAAAAAATTTATAAAACCCTTTCTTTGTTTAGAAAGGGTTTTGGAGGAAAGATTTTATTATAGTTAAATCCCTCAGTCACTTCCCAGCTTACTCTAAGAGGGAGCATTTGGATCCCATCGCTTCGATCCAGGATGACGGTATCCGAAAATATTACTCTGGCATTTTGTCGATGGTTATACCTGCTTCGGTGAAAAGGCGGAGAGCGAACTCGTCGGGATAGCCGTATTTGTATACTACGCGCTTGATGCCTGCGTTTATAATGATTTTGGTGCAGATTATGCAGGGCTGATGGGTGCAATAAAGAGTTGCGCCGTCGATCTCTATTCCCATTTTGGCAGCCTGCGCGATTGCGTTTTGCTCTGCGTGTACGGCATAGCAAAGCTCGTGGCGAGTACCGCTCGGTATATTCATTTCACGGCGAAGGCAAACGCCCTTGTCGCGACAGCTTTCGATTCCGCTCGGCGCGCCGTTGTAGCCCGTTGTGAGAATACGCTTGTTCTTGACGATTACTGCGCCTATGTGGCGGTTCTCTTGATAGCAACTACTCCACGAGCCTACCGTTTCGGCAAGTTGCATAAATCGTGTATCCCATTTATCGAACGTGTTCATGTTTTTCTCCTTGTACTCCTTCCATCTGCTTCGCAGACGCTTCCTCATAAGGGAGGCTTGAGATCCTTCCGCTTCGCTCAGGATGACGGGTGTTGTTTTTTAAGATCCTTCGACTATTATACTCCCTCAGTCAGCTACGCTGACAGCGTTCCTGCTCGCAATCATAGATTGCTCACCGCTTGGGCTATAAACAGTCCACAGGACTGTTTATTACGCGTCGCGCCTCGGAGAGGGAGCCATATACTCCCTCAGTCACTTCGTGACAGCGTTCCTGCTCGCAATCATAGATTGCTCACCGCTTGGGCTATATACAGTCCATAGGACTGTTTATTACGCGTCGCGCCTCGGAGAGGGAGCCTTTTATTTTGCAAAATTATTATAACAGATTATCCCTTCCCTTTCAAGTCTTTTTAAAAAATTTTTCACGAATTTTGAGCAAAACTCTTGACAATGCCAAAATCTGGTATTATAATACAAGCGGACTAAAGGTCAAAGAAAGTCAAATTTTTCTTTTTCGACGGAGTTTGACAGTCTAATTTAGGAAAAAGGTTATATTACTTGACAAAACGTATATAAAATATTAAAATTGCAGAGTAAAATATGGAGGTAAAAAATGGAAATTAAACCTTTGTTTGACAGAGTTGTCGTAAAGCAGATTGACAATGAAGAAACGACCAAGAGCGGTATCGTACTTCTCGCTAAAGATCAGGAAAAGCCCCAGATGGCGGTTGTCGTTGCGGTAGGTCCCGGAGGAAACGTGGACGGTAAAGAAGTCGTAATGAACGTTAAGGTCGGAGATAAGGTTCTTTGCTCAAAGTATGCGGGCAGTGAATTCAAGATTGACGGTGAGGAAGTTACTATCCTCCGTCAGGGCGATATTCTCGCTATCGTTGAATGATTTATAGGAGGCTAAGTAATGGCTAAACAACTTAAACACGGAGAAGAAGCAAGAAAGGCTCTCGAAGCCGGCGTTAATACGCTTGCAAATACCGTTAAAATCACGCTCGGTCCTAAGGGCAGAAACGTAGTTCTCGACAAGAAGTACGGCGCTCCCCTTATTACCAACGACGGCGTAACTATCGCCAAGGAAATCGAACTCGAAGATCCGTTTGAGAATCTCGGTGCACAGCTCGTTAAAGAAGTTTCCACCAAGACGAACGACGTTGCCGGTGACGGAACTACCACCGCTTGCGTGCTTGCACAGGCTATCATCAGAGAAGGTCTTAAGAACGTAGCGGCGGGCGCAAACCCTATGGTTATCAAGAAGGGTATTTCTTCGGCTACCCAGACCGCAGTAGACTACCTCAAGGGCATTTCCAAGGAAGTAGACTCTTCGGCTGCTATTCAGCAGGTTGCAAGCATTTCGGCTAGCGACGACACCGTAGGTCAGCTTATTGCCGAGGCTTTTGAAAAGGTCGGCAAGGACGGCGTTATTACCGTTGAAGAATCCAAGACTATGAGCACCGTGCTTAACGTAGTTGAAGGTATGCAGTTTGACAGAGGTTACGCTTCCAGCTATATGGTGACGGATACCGATAAGATGGAGTGCGTATTCGACAACCCCGCTATCCTTATCACGGACAAGAAGATCAGCAATATTCAGGAGCTCCTCCCCGTTCTAGAACAGGTTATCCAGAATAATCTCAAGCTTATGATTATCGCAGAGGACATTGAAAGCGAACCGCTCGCTACCCTCGTAGTTAACAAGCTTCGCGGAACGTTTAACTGCGTAGCGGTTAAGGCCCCCGGCTTCGGCGACAGAAGAAAGGAAATGCTTCAGGACATCGCAGTTCTCACCGGTGGTACGGTTATCAGCGAAGAAACCGGTCTTGAGCTTAAAGAGGCTAAACTCGAAATGCTTGGCAGAGCTAAGCAGATCCGAGTTGATAAGGAAAACACCACTATCGTTGAGGGCGCAGGTAGCGCGGAAAAGATTAAGGATCGCATTAAGATGATTAAGGCGCAGATCGAAGTTTCGACCAGCGACTATGATAAAGAAAAGCTTTCCGAAAGACTTGCTAAGCTTGCAGGCGGTGTTGCCGTTATAGGCGTAGGCGCTGCTACCGAAGTGGAGATGAAAGAAAAGAAGCTCCGTATCGAGGACGCGCTTGCAGCTACCCGCGCGGCAGTTGAAGAAGGTATCGTTCCCGGAGGCGGTGTTGCGCTTCTCTCGGCTATCCCTGCCGTTAAGAACCTTATCAAGACTCTCGACGGCGACGAAAAGACGGGCGCTTCTATCGTACTTCGCGCTCTCGAAGAGCCTATCCGTCAGATCGCTTCCAATGCAGGCGTGGACGGTGGAGTGGTAGTTAATACCATTCTTTCCAAGAAAAAGGCTAACTTCGGTTATAACGCTATGAAGGACGAATACTGCGACGTTGTTGAAGCAGGTATTCTCGATCCTACTAAGGTAACGAGAAGCGCGCTCCAGAACGCAGCAAGCGTAGCCGCTACTCTTCTCACTACCGAGAGTATCGTCACCGATATCCCCGCTCCCGAACCTGCAGCTCCCGCAGGCGGTGGCATGGGCGGAATGTATTAAGGTTTTAACCATCTGCTACTATTGTTTATTATAAAGATTATGCAAAAATCGGAGGCTGACTGCCTCCGATTTTTTGTATGTACTACTATTCAAATAACGGTGTAGAGAAATATCTTTCTGCGGTATCTGGAAGAACGGTAACGACCGTCTTACCCTTGCCCAACTTTTTGGCGAGTTTTATTGCGGCGGCTACGTTCGTTCCACTACTTATTCCACACAATATACCTTCCTTTAGCGCAAGGTCTTTTGACGTGTTTATTGCTTCTTCGTCCTTGATAATGCAGATATCGTCGTATATATTTTGATTTAAGATTGCAGGGATAAGTCCGTCGCCTATACCCATTTGAACGTGCGTACCAATCGATCCGCCCGATAATATTGCGGCGTTTTCGGGCTCTACTGCCCAAATAAGCATGTCGGGATTAGCCTCTTTCAGCGTTTCGCCTATTCCCGTTATAGTTCCGCCCGTGCCTATTCCCGAACAGAAACCATGAATAGGACCGTTTACGTCACGCAAGATTTCTATGCCCGTTGCCGAGCGTTGAATTTCGGGATTCGCAGGGTTCTCAAACTGTTGCGGTACGAAGACGTTGGGATTTTCCGCTTTCATTTTAAGCGCGGTATTAAGACATTCTTCAATGCATTTGCCTATATTCCCGTCGTCGTGAATTAGTATTACTTCGGCGCCGTAGTGCTGAACGAGTTTTCTTCTTTCTTCGCTAACCGAATCGGGCATAATAATTTTTACTTTGTACCCTTTTACAGCGCCAACGAGCGCAAGACCTATACCCTGATTTCCGCTGGTAGGCTCTACTATTACCGTATCTTTATTTAAAAGTCCGCGTTTTTCCGCGTCGTTTATCATATTAAGCGCCGTTCGGGTTTTTATCGAACCGCCGACGTTCAAGCCCTCGAACTTCACAAAAATCTCCGCCGAATCGGGGCTGACCATTCTTTGAAGTTTTATTATCGGGGTATTCCCTATTGCATCTAAAATCGTATTGCAAATCATATTATGCACCTGCTAGGTTAGTTGAATTATATTGTAACATACGTTGCAAAAAATTTCAATCGCGTTGCACCGTTTATTAAACTTTTTCTTTATCTCTTTCGGTACATTTTGCTCGCGCCGAGAATTTCGCTGACTTCCATTATGGAGACGAATGCAGTTTCGTCGAGTTTGCCTACGATTTCTTTAAGTTTAGGGAGTTCAAAGCGGTTAACGACAACGTATAATACTTCTTTGTCCGTACCCGAATAAAAGCCCTTAGCGTCAATAAGCGTTATACCACGCTTAAACTCCTCCGAAAGCGCAGAGGCAAGCGTGTCGGCGTTTTCCGTAATAATTAGCGCAGCTTTGCCTTTATCCAAACCTTCAACGATAAAGTCTATCGTTTTCAGTCCAATAAAGTATGCAACGAGCGAATACAGCGGACCTGCCCAAGATAAGCCTAACAAAATAGAAGTGATAACACCTGCGGTAATGAAAAGTACGGCGTTATACATCATAACGAAAGTGCCTACGGTAATGCTCAGTCGTTTGTGGAACATCAGCGCCATAACCTCTACGCCGTCCAATGCTCCGCCGAAGCGCATAACAAGACCGCTACCTATACCCGAAAGAAGACCGCCGAATAACGCGCCGAGGACGGTGTCCGTGCCAACTATGGGCGAAGTAGCGGGGTTATTTGCAAAAAAGTCGGAAAAGATTACGCTATTAATCAGGAAAGCAGCCAAAGAATATACGCCGATTGCAAATAACGAGCAAATTAAAAACTCCTTCGCAATTTTTTTATGCCCTATAATATAGAACGGAAAGTTCAGCACGATGAGGAACACCGACATTGGCAGGAAGGGTGGTGTGAATTTTCCCACGAGCACCGAAGTACCCGAAAGCCCTCCGTCGTAAATATTGAGCGGAGCAAGGAACAAGCAGACGCCGATTGCGTTTATAGTACCGGCAACGAGCAATCCGAGAAAATTTAGGGGCTTTAATTTTATAGGAGTTTTTTCTTTCTTTTCCACTTTCTATTTTCCTTTTTAGTTTCTTACGATTATATATGCGAGATAACCAACGTAGAGTAACAGCGTTACTATTCCCTGCCATCTAGTCATCTTTTTCGAGAACATCGAAATAATTAAAATAATCAATCCGGAGCCGAGCATTACGAGCATATCGAACAGTCCCGCCATAGTAAGTGTGAGATTGCTTATCGTAGATGATACACCGAGAATAAAGATTACGTTAAAGATATTAGAGCCGATTACGTTACCGACTGCAATATCGTTCTCTTTCTTGATCGAAGCCACTACACTCGTAACGAGTTCGGGCAACGACGTTCCCACGGCAACGATAGTAAGTCCAACGAGAGATTCACTCATTCCGAGAGCTTGCGCGATTATTGAAGCATTGTCCACGACGAGATCACCGCCGAAAATTACGCCCGCAAGACCTACAGCGGTGAATATGATGCTGAGCCACAGCGGGCGTTTCTTCGCGTGATTTTCTTCCTGCAAGGGCTGGAGCTTAGCCGTTTTCTTAGCTCTAAATACAAGGAACACCATATAGCCCACGAAAAGCACTATAAGCAGTATAGACTCGAACAGTTCAAGCACAAGCGGCGAAATTACAAAAGAGAACAACAACAAAACGAGGTATACCGCTATCATAATCGGAATATCATACCTCTTCATATCTTTACTAATATGGAGCGGTATTATTATTGCGCTTACGCCGAGAATGAAGAGCGTATTGAAAATATTAGAACCGACTACGTTTCCAATCGCAATATCATTCAGACCGTTGATCGCGCCGTTAATACTAACCGACGCTTCGGGCGCGCTAGTTCCCATTGAAACGAGCGTCAATCCTATAATGAGCGGAGGTATTTTCATTGCTTTGGCTATTCTACTTGAGCCGTCCACGAAAAAGTCTGCGCCCTTAATAAGTAACGCCATGCCCAAAATAAGCAAAAATACGTTTAAAAATGACATATCCGTCCCCCTAAATATAAAGACCTTTTACCGAATTGTTAATTCAGATAAAAAGTCTTGAAATTTAAGCGTGACCGAGTACCTAACGTACTGTATTGACGATCGGACGCACATTTAAAAAATGCTTTCTACTCCCTTTTTAAAGGTCTTCAATTGTTAATATAATATTATACTTTTTTCGAGATTTTGTCAACACTATGGAGCTAATTTTCCACCTTAATTCTAATTTCTCCACGCCCACCATATAATTGCTAATATGACCGAATTATCTTTGTGTATGATAGTAAAAAACGAAGAGAGCGTTATCGGGAGATGTCTTTCGATTGCAGAGAAGTTTGCGGACGAAATAATCGTCGTGGACACCGGCTCGGAGGACGGAACGAAAAGGGTTTGCGAAAGGTTTACCGATAAAGTATTCGACTTTGAATGGATTGACGACTTTTCCGCCGCCCGTAACTTTGCTTTTTCCAAAGCGACCAAGCCCCTCGTTATGTGGCTTGATGCCGACGACGTAGTGTCAAGCGAAAACGTAGACAAAATACTTGAAATCAAAAGCAAGCGCTACGACGAAATTGCGGATACCGTTATGTGTAAATACGTAACGGCGCGCGCTGACGACGGCTCTCCTGCCTTCTCCTTTTATCGTGAGCGGATCATGAAGCGGGAATTTAATCCGACGTGGGAGGGATTTATTCACGAATGTATTCCCCCTTTCGGGCGCGTTACGTATTCTGACGTTGAAATCGACCACGCTAAACTGAAGCCGGGCAACCCATGGCGAAACTTGCATATTTATCAAAAAAAGCTGTCCGAGGGCGCTCAGCTGGACAGCAGAAATAAATTGTATTACGGTCGGGAGCTCGCCGACAACCGATTGTACTCGGACGCTATCCACGTCCTTGAAGATTGTTTATCAAGCGCAACGGGCGTTACGGGCGTTGAGGCAAGTGAAACTCTTTCAGATTGCTACTCTGCGCTCGGCAAAACCGACGAAGCGGTTAACGCGCTGTGTCGCGCCTTTAATTTCGGCGCGCCAAGAGCGGAAACTATATGCAAGCTTGCAAGTCTTTTTGCCGTACGTGACGACAGACAGTCGGCGTTCTGGTATCAAGCAGCGCTGTGCTGTGAAGGCGGATTGCCGGGCATATTCAGACGCCCCGAATGTATGGATTTCGTGCCTTACGTTGAACTCAGTTGTTGCTATTACAGATTAGGCGAAAAGGAACGCGCGAAAAAGTATCACGAGATGGCTTTCGCGCTCCGCCCCAATCATCCCAGCATTATTCACAACGCGCCTTTCTTTACGGATTGATTATTTTTCCTTATAGTACAGCATACAGTGGCAATAGCCCTCGAAGTCGGGATCGGCTATCTGCTGACGGAATTCTTCGCACATGCATTTATATTCCGGCTTGCGTGGTATACGGCAGGGACAATATCCGCCCTTAGCTTTCAAGCCTTCTTTTATTCTGCGGACGATTTCTTCGTCTTCGTTAAATCTTACTTTCATAACTACTCCTTAGTTATTATCTTCGGTATTTTATAATTTATCCAAGCGCAACGTCAAGAACCATCATTACTGCAAAACCTGCCATCACTCCCCACGTTCCGAGGTGCGGATGTTCGCTCATTCTCGCGTCGGGAATAAGATCCTCGGATACCACGAAAATCATTGCGCCTGCCGCAAACGCCAAAAACCAAGGTTGAAGCACCGAAAGCGAGGACGCAAGGAAAAAGCCTACGACGGCAAATACAGGTTCAACCGCGCCGCTTAACGCTCCGAACGCAAACGCTTTCGTTTTACTACCCAAACTTGCGCGCATGGGAAGCGATACCGCCGCCCCCTCGGGAAAGTTCTGCAAGCCCATACCTATCGCAAGCATAAGCGCGGACATAATTGCGCTCATATCTCCGCTTGCATGCGCCGCGCCAAATGCAAAGCCCACCGCAAGACCTTCGGGAATATTGTGTATGGTTACGGCAAGCATCATCTTGCTCGACTTAGACATTGTCGGCGCTTTTAAGCCCTCTTCCTCACCCGTACCGCTATGCATATGAGGAACGATTTTGTCGATAAGTACGAGAAATGCTCCGCCTAAAATAAAGCCTATTACGGGCGGAAGAAACGCAAGGTTGTTAAACGTTTCCTCCGATTGCGATAGCGACGGAAGTAATAGCGACCAAACGGACGCGGCAATCATTACGCCCGAAGCAAAGCCCAAAAAAAGCGTGTTGGCTTTGGGCGACTCGGTCTTAAAGAAGAACACGAGCGCAGAGCCTGCCGTCGTCATTAAGAACAGTATACTAAAACCGACTATCGTTAAAACAACTTCTGTCACTTACTCCTCCTTTGCCCTTGTCAGTCTATGCTTAATCTTTTCCCTCTGTTCGTATTATAACAGAAATTACGTTTTTGTCAAGAAAAAAACCGATTGTTTGTCAATCGGTTCTTTTCCTATTAATCTAAGTTGCGTTTGCTTCTTACTAACCTGATTATAATCAGTACGATACTTATTGCTGAAACCGTATACAGAAGCACGTCAAGCGCAACGAACCATTTTTGCCATGCAGGCATGTGGTAAATAAAGGTTGCGCCAGGCGCCGCGCCTTGCATTTTGTTGGAGTTGACTACAGCGTAGCTCATGCGGTGAATAGACTTTCTAATTGCGTTCATAGCAGTTGCCGAAGTCGTATCCGTAAAGTCGGCGTAACCTGAGAAAGAAAGCTGTAAATCCGTTCCTGCGCGCATGCCTTGATCGGCGCTCATATACTGATAGAGGTTAAAATCGGAGATTACTACGCCGTCAAACCCCCATTCATCACGAAGAACTTCCGTCATAAGCCCGTAGTGACCGCCTGCCCAAGTAGTGCCTATTCTGTTGAACGAGCTCATAAGGGCGGTTGCCGCGCGCATATCCTTATAATCTACCGTGCCCTGATCGTCCGTAATATATTTAATTCGCATGGTCGCACGCTTTAATGCGACTTCAAAAGGACGGAGATAGATTTCTCTTATTGCCTGTTCGTTTGCCCAAGTGCAGTTGTTGTCTACTCGCTTGACTTCGGTATCGTTGAGCGCGTAATGCTTCAGATACGAGTAAACGCCCTTCTCCGCCGCGCCTTCGATTGACGCTTGCGCCATCATGCCCGAAAGTAATCCGTCCTCGCTGTAATACTCGAAATTTCTGCCTCCGAAGGGATTGCGGTGCATATTAGCTGCGGGCGCGTACCAACCGCTACTGCCGTAGCACAGCGCTTCCTCGCCCACGCTTACGCCCATAACGCGCGCCATTTCGACGTTCCAACTCGATGCCGTTACTACCTCACTCATATATCCGCAACAGCCCGTTTTACCGAACAGCGAGCTTATGCCCTGCGGTCCGTCAGGGTCTACGGTTGCAGGCTTGCCTATTGACTTAATTTCAGCCGTGTTATATGCCGAAGCGTTAAGCGTGCCCGAACTTAAGTCGCCCGTCTTTAACTGGTTAAGGAGCAGTTCCCACGCAGGATCTTCAAAGGATTTGGAGCGAAGGTCGATAAGGTTAAGTCCGCTCGTAGCGTCGGTAGTCGGCTTGTCAGAGGCGTATATCTTGCTCGTTGATACGTTGCCAAGTGTGGGGTCGGTATTTACGTTAAATACCGCAAGCCCTGCTTTTATCGTCGTACCGCCGTTCTGCTGTGGCGTGTCAAGCGTGATATAAGTCGGATCGAAGTCGTGGTTTTGCGTGGTCGGAGCGGTCGGGAACGTTCCTGCAAAATCTGCTCTGCTCATATTAGTTGCATAGCCGTCCGTTGCCGTATCCTGAAACATCTGCGAAATATCGTCAAAACGGTTGGTAGCCGTTATTTCGTCCGAATCTCTTTTGTTGGTATCGCCGTAAACTATATCTCCACCTTGATTGAAAGTACGGCTCTCAATGACGTCGTGCGAGTTTTCACGAAGCGAAATAGTATAAGTTCCCGCTTCGAGAACGTAACCGCCACCCTCGGCTTTGATTCCCTTATAGTCGTAGGAAGCAAGCTCCTCTTTAGGGACGTTAAAGGAAAGGGTGTCGCTTTCGTCCGGTGCAAGCATTTTAGTCTTGCCGAACGTCATAAGGTTGACGGAGGACTTTTCTATACCGCCCTCGTTGTAAGGGGGCGTATAGTAAAGCTGTACCGTTTCTTTACCGGCTACGTCGCCGGTATTCGTTACTCTTACGCTTACCGTAATATTATCTCCAGCATCGGAAAAATCGGTAATAGTCTTTTCAAAAGTAGTGTAAGAAAGACCGTGACCGAAGGGATAAACGACAGCGTTATCGTAATTGATATATCCCTCCTCCGAAGCGGTTTCATAGTAGCGGTAGCCAACGTATATACCCTCTTCGCATTGGGTAAAGTATGCCGATACGTTGCTTGCTCCACCATCGGCTACGTCAGCGGAGGTTATACCCTCATACTCAAACACGCCCGTATTCGAGAAGGTCGGGTCTTTAGTGAAGTCTGCCGCCCAGGTGTCTACGGTGCGTCCCGAAGGGTTTACTGCGCCAGAGAGTATCTTACCGAGAGAGTTAAAACCACTCTCGCCCGGTCCACCTACCCATACGACAGCGTCTGCTGAATATTCACCCGACTCGAGTAAGTTTGCCTCGATAATATTCGAGGAGTTGATAACTACTACGGTTTTGGCGTAGTTGGCTTTTGCGTATGCGATCATGTCCTTTTCTTCTTTGGACAGTTCGAGCTGATGCTGACCACTTACGTAGTTATCTACCTCACGCTTGGTGTTAGCGTTACGGTTAATTGCCGACTGCGAGGCGGTAGTCTTCGAATCACGTACGAGATCAGTAGATAAGTCCCAGCCCTCGCCACCGCCTCGCGTGATGAACACGACAGCCGTGTGCGCGCTGTTCGGCGTGAAGGTGTACGCGCTTACAGGCACTTCGCCTATAAAGAACGTCGAACCGTCGTAGTCGTCCATTACGATCTGACAGCGGTCGTAATTTGTGTAATTGTCACTGAAAAATCTGTTGACAGTTTCGTCTACGGTAAAGCCTGCGTTTCTGAGACCGCTAACTGCGGTAGCGCATCTCGTCAGATCGACGTTACCCGAACCCGAACCGCCGTATACCGCGTCTACCGAGCCTCTGCCCATAAGAGCTATGGTGTCGTTTGAAGTAGACAGCGGAAGAGTACCGTCGTCGTTTTTCAAGAGTACGAAGCCCTCGTCGCAGATCTTTTCTACGTTCTTTGCGCCGTTAGCCGCCGCTTCCTCTAAAGACTTAAAGGACGGTGAGTAATAGTCCGTGTCCCAATCTTCCGTTCCTTCGGCTTTGATAACTTCCGTTTCGCCTACGCCCCAGCCGAGTACGCTGGAAAACGTCTGCTCGAAAATAGTTACCATAAGGTTTACGCCTATTGCAAGCGCCAAAGTAACTACGGCTACGATTGCCCATATCACGACAAAACGAGTATTTTTCTTTGTCATTTCTTTTCTCCTTATAGTATTTACGGTAATAACCGTATACGTTTAGGATAACGCAAAGAAAGGAAAAATATCCATACATATCAAAAAAGTCCACGTCTTTTAACGTGAACTTTTTAGTTTGGTTGAGATCCTTCGGGCACCACTCAGGATGACGAAGACGAAGTAGTCCTTCCATTTTACAGACAGAAACACCACTATGGATGACAGAGAATGGTGGTCAGAGCCATTTCGTCTAAACTGTGAAAGACAGAGAGCCGTGCAGATACGGACAGTACCGCTATGGACGACAGAGAATGGTGGTCAGAGCCATTTCGTCTAACTGTGAAAGGCAGAGAGTCGTGCTGATACGGATAACAGTTTAAGCCTTATTGAAGGCAGAGAGTGATGCTCAGACGCTCAACAGTTGAGCGACGTGTACCAAAAACGTACACGAGCGAGAACGTAGCGCGTATCAGCATTGCTATATGCCTTATATCCAATTAGGATTTGCGGAGATAATCACATATAAACTCAAACACGTTTCCATCCATAACCGCAGACACGTTACTCGTTTCGTAGCCGGTGCGGTGGTCTTTGACCATGGTGTAGGGGCAGAATACGTAGGAACGAATTTGGCTTCCCCATTCGATTTTTTTGAGTTCGCCTTTTATGTCTTGCGCCTTTGCCATTTGTTCTTGCAAGCGAAGTTCAACGAGTTTGCTTACGAGCATACGCATAGCGTATTCCCTGTTCTGTGTCTGGCTTCTCTGCGTTTGGCAACTAGTGACTATTCCCGTCGGAAGGTGCGTAATACGGACGGCAGAGTCTGTCTTATTAATGTGCTGACCGCCTGCACCACTACTGCGGTAGGTATCAATGCGAAGGTCTTTATCCTCGATCTTAATCTCGGTGTCATTCTCGATTTCAGGCATGACTTCAAGACTTGCGAACGAAGTGTGACGGCGCGCGTTGGAGTCAAACGGCGAAATGCGAACGAGTCTGTGTACGCCCTTTTCCGCTTTAAGATATCCGTAGGCGTTGTCACCGTTCACCTTGAACGTAACAGTCTTAATACCTGCTTCGTCGCCGGGCAAGAAGTCGAGCTCTTCATACGAATAACCCATTTTATCGCAGAACATCTGGTACATGCGATATAGCATACTCGTCCAGTCCTGCGCTTCCGTCCCGCCCGCGCCTGCATGGAGAGTAATTATGGCGTTGGACGCGTCGTACTCACCCTTAAGAAGCGATTGCACGTGAAGAATTTCAAGAGGCTCTTCCAGCTTTGCAAGCTCAGTTGCAACCTCAGTAAGCGAATCCTCGTCGCCCTCGGCCTCTGCCATTTCGAGAAGTCCGTCAAGGTCGGTTAGATCCGTCTTCATTTTCAAGATAGAATTCAGCTTATCGCCTACGTTCTTTGCCTCGCGGTTAATCTGCTCGGCGCGCTTTAAGTCGGAATATAAATCGGGATCTTCCTGCTTTTTTCTCAAAGATTCGAACTTTTCCGTCAATGCGGGAAGATCGGCGGATTCTTCAATACCGTCAAACTTAG
Source organism: Clostridia bacterium (assembly GCA_017452405.1). Classification (GTDB taxonomy): domain Bacteria; phylum Bacillota; class Clostridia; order Christensenellales; family Pumilibacteraceae; genus Protoclostridium. The sequence goes on from JAFTMM010000029.1 coordinate 18,933, forward strand.
CGCGTAATTCTTTGATTTTTAATTTAAGATCATCGACAAGCATTACTTTCCGCAACAATCCTTATATTTCTTGGGAGTTCCGTCCGGCCAGCAAGCGCCACAAGGACAAGGATCGTTTCTCGAAGGCAGTTTGCTCTTAACGATAGTTTCCTTGGTTGCGGTGAACTTAGAACCGTCGTCGCGGTCGGCGCGGGTTTCTTCCACAGCCTGCGTACGGCGCTGTACCTTTTCATCACGCTTAATTTCAGAGATGTGAGTAAGATTACCGACAACGTGTTCCTGAATTCTTGCTATCATAGCGCGGAACATATCGTAACCTTCCTTCTTGTATACCATAACGGGGTTCTGCTGACCGTAAGCGTAAAGTCCTACGTTGCGACGAAGATCATCCATTTCGTCAATGTGAGCGGTCCACTGGTTATCGATAACGCGGAGGAAAAGGTTGCGTTCAAATTCAGCTAAATTGAAGTTTACTTCTGTTGCCTGAGCAGAAATTTCATTGAAACGGTCGAGTACTTCTTTAACGAGTTTTTCCGTCAATTCTTCTGCGGAGAGCGAAGAAAGTACGGTGTCGGAGAAGTATACGGAGCCTTTGGGAACGATAGCAAGCTGTTGAGCGATATCTTTATTAAGTCCCTCGTTATCCCACTCCGTCCAGTCCGTCTTAACGCTTATGTGCTTCTTAGCAACGAGACGAGCCTGATCTTCGATCATCTTTAAGATCTGAGCGTGAATATCTTCACCGCGGAGAACTTTGTTTCTTTCACCGTAAATAATCTTACGCTGAGTATTCATTACGTCGTCGTATTCGAGGACGTTAAGACGCTTGCCGTAGTTGATACCTTCAAGACGTTTCTGAGCCATCTCGATTGCTCCGGAAAGCATACGGGACTGTATGGGCGCTCCATCCTCACCCGAAATATATTCGGCAAGACTTTTAATTCTTTCACCGCCGAAGAGCTTGATCATTTCGTCGTCAACGGAAAGATAGAATGCAGACGAACCTACGTCACCCTGACGTCCGGCACGACCACGAAGCTGGTTATCTATACGGCGAGATTCGTGGCGCTCGGTACCGATAATACGGAGACCGCCTACTGCTTCTACTTCGGCTTTTTCCTTATCCGTCTGCTGTTTAAATTCCTTGTGATACTTCTTATAGGTATCGCGCGCTTCGAGAATTTCTGCACCCGAAGCGTTACGCTCTGCGCTGGGAATGGAGAATACGGCGTCAGGATTAATCGTAGTGTGCGAAACCGCCATTTCGATAATCTCTTCGGGCACGCCCTCTTTCTTCATCTTACCGCGCGCAAGATATTCGGCGTTACCACCGAGCAGTATGTCGGTACCACGACCTGCCATGTTGGTAGCAATCGTTACTGCGCCGAAACGTCCTGCCTGAGCGACGATGTCCGCTTCCTTTTCGTGGTTCTTTGCGTTGAGCACGTTGTGAACAATCTTCTTTTTGCGAAGCATTTTGGAAAGCTCTTCACTCTTTTCGACGTTAGTCGTACCAACGAGTACGGGCTGTCCTCTGCTTGCACATTCTTCAATGTCCGCAACAACGCAGTTAAGCTTAGCTTCAACGGAAGCGAATACCTTATCCGTTTCATCTTTTCTTCTGCTGGGGATATTGGGCGGAATAACTACGACGTCAAGACCGTAAATGCCCTTGAACTCGGTTTCCTCCGTCTTAGCCGTACCGGTCATGCCCGAAAGCTTGGTATAAAGACGGAAATAGTTCTGGAACGTTACGGTAGCAAGAGTCATATTCTCGCCCTGAATTTTAACGTTTTCTTTTGCTTCGATTGCCTGATGAAGTCCGTCGCTATAACGTCTGCCCGGCATAAGACGACCGGTAAACTCGTCAACGATAATGATCTCGCCGTCCTTAACGATATAGTCAACGTCTTTCTTCATGATATAGTTAGCGCGAAGAGCGTTGTTGATATAGTGGTTAAGCTCGCTATGCTCGGCATCCGCAAGGTTTTCGATACCAAAGTCTCTTTCTGCGCGGATTATACCGTTAATGGTAAGCGTTATTGCGCGCTTCTTTTTATCAATATCGTAGTCGCCGTCTGCCTCCTCGTTGGGGTTAAGGGGCTTGCCTTCCTCGTCTACGTTGGTAGACTCTCTTAAACGGCGAACGAAACGCTGGCAGGACTGGTACAGCGTACTGCTATCCTTGCCCTTACCGCTAATAATAAGAGGAGTTCTTGCTTCGTCAATAAGAATGGAGTCAACCTCGTCGACGATACAGAAAGCGTGTCCTCTCTGCATTTTCTGATTCTCGTATACCACCATGTTGTCACGGAGGTAGTCGAAGCCGAACTCGTTGTTCGTTCCGTAAGTTATATCACAACGGTACGCACGCTGTTTTTCTTCTCTGGGTTGATGAGGGTATACTACGCCAACGGTCATGCCGAGGAAACGAGGAATCTTACCCATCCATTCTGCGTCACGCTTAGCGAGGTAATCGTTGACGGTGACGATATGAACGCCCTTGCCGGCGAGCGCATTGAGGTATGCGGGAAGAGTTTCGGTAAGAGTTTTACCTTCACCGGTTTTCATCTCCGCTATACGTCCCTGATGAAGTACGATACCGCCTATCATCTGAACGTCGTAGTGGCGCAGTCCAATAACACGCTTTGAAGCTTCACGAACTACCGCGTAAGCTTCGGGAAGAATACCGTCCAGCGTTTCACCTGCCGCAAGTCTTTCTCTAAACTTTGCGGTCATGCCTTTCAGCTCGTCGTCACTCATTGCCTGAAATTGAGGTTCAAGTGCGTTGATTTTGTCCACGATCTTGCCGATCTTCTTGAGGTGTCGACGGTTATCACCGCCGAGAATCCATTTGATTATGCCCATTATTTCTCCTTATTGCAGTCCTGCAATAAATTTTATTCATTTTCCCTTATACGGTGGGATATTTACCTAAAAATTTGAGCGCAAGCGTTTTTTGCGCAAGCTGTCCGAGTACCTCGGATAATTTTTCTTGACCGCTGAAATCAAAGTCTACGAAAAATACGTATCTTCCGAGCTTGGATTTATGCGGACGGGATTCGATCTTAGTCATATTTAGACCGTATTTATCAAACAATCCGAGGGCTTCAACTAGCGCGCCCGGTTTGTTTTGCGTTTCGAATACCACGCTACATTTGTTACCTTCGTCATTTGGTCTGTCCGAAAGGACTACGAAACGCGTTGAGTTATTCTTAACGTCCTCTACGTCTTCCTCAATAACGGTTAAACCGTCCGAAGCCATACGCGCGATTGCGCCAACGTGATTTTCCTTCACGAGAGAAAGAGCCTGCGCGGTTGACGATACTGCGATTATTTCCGCCGAAGCAAAGTTAGCGCAAAGATAATCGTTGCATTGGCTTATGGCCTGCGGATGCGAGTAAATTACCTTTAAGTCACTCTTTTTCGCACCGTTCATTCCCACGAGATGTTGAGGAACGGCAAGTACGGTTTCTTTCACGATATAAAGCGGAAGCATCCATAACGCGTCCAGTGTGTCCGCTATACTTCCACCGCAGGAGTTCTCGATAGGCGCTATTGCCAAGTCGCTCTCCCCATGCGTAACCGCTTCAATGGAAGCCAAAATCGTGCGGTACCCAACGAGTTCGTCACCCTGTGATTTTATTTTTTCGGCGGCGGCGTAAGTGTGAGTGTATTTATCGCCGAGATAAGATATTTTACTCATAAGTCAAGCTCCGTATATGCGGTCAAAATTTCATCCGTAGTACCGTCGGAAAGTTCTTTTATAGACTCGCTATTCGTTGACTTTATAAGGTCTACGCTTATTTTATCTCCATTAAACGGCAGTAAAATATCATAGGTTTTACCTTGCGCGAACGCAATTACGGTAAGCGAAGCCGAGTCAACCGCTCCCGCACTCTTTATAAGCTCGGTTGCGTCATACGATGGCGCGTATATTACGACTGTGGCGGGAGTACCGTTTTCCACGGCGCGTTTAGCCGTTTCCATTACGATAGGATATTCGTCACGATCGCCGTCGATTATCATACTTTCGGGATTTATAACCGACGAGATTATTTCCTTAGCCGGTTGGCTTAATCCTTCTATTATGCAAAAAACTTCGCCGTTATACGAATTATAAAACGCTTTTATAAGTTCGGCTATCGATTCGCTTAAAGCCTCGTTATTTTCGCAACCGCTTACGAGAAGCGACTGTCCGCCACGAAGGTCCAAAACGTCTTGAATAACGCCGATAAGCGCATTGTTGCCTAAGATTTTAAAGGGCGCCGTCGGATCAATACGCATCATTTCGTCGTAGCGCATCATTTCCTTTGAAGCCGGTCTGTCGTTTATGTGACGAAACTTCTTTACCACCCTAATTCGGTTGCATTCCGCGCGGACGACGTCGGCAAGGACTTTATCACCCAAACGAAGATCGTATTTTTCAGCTATTGACTTAGCGACGTACGCGTCACTTTCGGGAGTATTTGCGAAAGGATCACGGCGTAAAACTCCGTCGCCCTCGGGAAACGGGTTGTAGTAGCCGGTAAACAGCTGTGCGCGTAGTCTGGTCTCCGCTTGCGAGGCAAGCGACTCGCGCTCAAATGGCGCGTAATCGTAGAGATTATATCTCTCGCGGATTATACCAAGTTCTATCTCGCGACGACGGACTGCTTCATCAAGCTGTGCTTTTGAAAGTGTGGTTGGAGATTTTACGCCTATTGATTTTGCGTATTCTCGCTCCACCCTTATATTCGCGTCTTTTCCGCTTAGTCCTGTCTTTAGTTTAGCCACCGTGATAGTATATCATATACTAAAAGCAAATGTCAACAGCGAAATGGGTTTTACGTTAAATAATTTACCGTTTTTTGATTGTTCGTTTAAGATTTAATTCCCGGAGTCGTATATAATAGTTACAGGTCCGTCGCAATATTGCTGTATTTTCATGTCTGCGCCGAACACGCCTTTTTTAACAGGCACGCCCGTTTCAGCAATCGCGCGGTAAGCGTATTCGTATAGTTCGTTGGCGCGGTCCGGCGCTTCAGCTTCCGTAAAGCTCGGTCTGTTACCCTTCCTGCAATCGCCGTAAAGTGTAAATTGCGATACGAACAAAATCTCGCCACCCATTGAGGAAACCGAATGATTCATCTTGCCGTTTTCGTCCTCGAAAATACGCATGTTGGCAATTTTACGCACGAGAAGATCTGCATTTGCTTCTGTGTCGCCCTTGCCTACGCCGAAATATACGACGAGTCCTTTGCCTATCTGACTTATGAGCTGACCGTCAACACTTAGTGAGGCGGACAGCACGCGCTGGATTACTGCTTTCATTATTTTCTTCCCTCGTATTCGGTAATTTTCTTAAACAGCGTTCTCGCATTTTTTGCCGTCAACGCTTCCATAGTTTCAAAGTCCGCGCCTCGCTCCTCTGCAAGTTTTTCTATCGTGTAGCGCACGTAAGAAGGATAATTGAGTTTGCCCCTGTACGGCATGGGCGTAAGGTACGGGCAATCCGTTTCGGCAAGCAGAAGCTCGTCGGGAACGGCGCGAATTATATCCCCTTTCTTAGCGTTTTTAAAGGTAATTGGACCGGCAAAGGAAATATAAAAACCGAGTTTAACGAACTCTTTTGCAAGCTCCTCGGAAGAGGAAAAGCAATGCATAACAAGCCCGTCCGTCAATCGAGGCGCGTAGTATTTCAGGATTGGAAGCATATCTCCGTCGCAGTCACGTGAATGAATAATTATAGGCAGACGCGCGGAAATTGCTATTTCCATTTGCTCGTGAAACTTGCGCTTTTGTATTTCCCTGTCCGGCTCGTCCCAATGATAATCCAGCCCTATTTCGCCGTAAGCTACTACTTTGGGGTGACTAAGAAACGGAAGTATTCCGTCAAAACCGTCTTCGTGAGTAAACTCGCTCGGATGAATACCTACCGAAGCGAAAACACGTTCGTGTTTTTCCGCAAGGCTTACCGCTTGATGAGAAGACGCGGTGTCGTAACCTATGGTAACGACCGCTTCAAGTCCGTCTTTTTCGAATGAGGACACTATTTCATCCGAATCATATCTGCTGTCCGTAATGTGGCAATGCGAATCTATCATATTTTTGATTATAACACTAAATCATGCTTTTTGACAAGCAAAAAGACGGCGGATGACCGCCGTCCTTACGTTTTGTCATGTATTAATAATTCGTTGCGCGAAGCTGGAAGTAGGATTGAGGATGCTCGCATACGGGGCAAATCTTAGGTGCGGACTTGCCGATTACTACGTGACCGCAGTTAAGGCACTGCCAGATTGCGTCGCCGTCGCGCGTGAATACAAGCTCTCCCTCGATATTTGCAAGAAGCTTGCGGTAACGCTCCTCGTGCTCTTTTTCTACTTTAGCTACGAGTTCGAACTTCGCAGCGATTTCAAGGAAGCCTTCCTCTCTCGCTTCCTTAGCGAAGTTTGCGTACATATCCGTCCACTCGTAGTTCTCGCCGTTTGCCGCGTCGAGAAGGTTTTCGGGAGTTGAAGGTACGCTACCACCGTGAAGATACTTGAACCACATCTTAGCGTGTTCTTTTTCGTTGTTGGCGGTTTCTTCAAAAATGTTAGCTATCTGAACGTAGCCGTCCTTCTTAGCCTTGGAAGCGTAGTAAGAATATTTGTTTCTTGCTTCGCTTTCGCCGGCGAATGCCGTACGAAGATTTTGTTCCGTCTTAGTTCCTTTAAGTTCTTTCATTGTTTTATCCTCCTTAATTTGCAATATACGCTTCTGCGCTTGCAATCATGCTTTTTCTTTCGTAATTTTACATTCGGGGCAAATGCCTTCAAACGATACGCTCATGCGCTCTGCTTCCCACACGTCGGGAAAATCGTAGTTGTCTAAATCGTAGCCGGCAAGAAGCTCTACGTCGCCTACCTTACCGCAAACCCGACAGCGAATATGCCAATGTTTATCCGTGCGGTGGTCGTAACGGTGCACGTCTTTGGGTACGTCTATGCCGAGTAGTTCTCCGCAAGTCGCTTCCTCTTTCAGTATACGGTATACCGTCGCCTTGCTTATCGTCGGGCAATCCTTATGAACGCTTTCGTATACCATTTCCGCGCTCGGATGATTAGCCATTTTGCGAAGTACGTCCAGCACTAATCTTTTCTGAAAAGTATTTCTTTGCATAAGCAACGCTCCTTATTGATAATCGTTATCAATAATATAACATACTTTTCAGTATTTGTCAATAGGTTTTTGAAAAATTTTTAGAAAAAGATTAGATAGTTTTTTGAAATTCTAATGGAGATTCTATCACTCCGCTTGCGCTCCGTTCCAGAATGACCGTGGTTCGTCATCCTGGAGGGGGACCGCTAGGATCTCTGCTTTTCTGCGCGCGCCGAAGACGAACTAAAGCGAACGCGAAAGAATATGAATTACTTTAAATTATCGGGATTTAAACACTTGAGTTCGTCTAGAACGAAAAGACCGTCTTTGCGAATCAATACGTCGTCGAAGTAGATTTCACCGCCACCGTATTCGGGCGTCATTACGAGAACGAGATCCCAATGCACGGCGGACTGGTTTCCGTTATCCGCATCCTCGTAACAACAACCCGGCGTGAAGTGGATAGAGCCGGAAATCTTCTCATCAAAGAGTATGTCGCCCATAGGCTTGGTAATATAAGGATTAACGCCGAGAGCAAACTCGCCCACGTATCTCGAACCTGCGTCGGTGTCGAAGATAGCGTTTAACTTTTCGGGATAGTTCCCCGTTGCTTCGATTATTTTACCGTCCTTAAAAAGCAGGGATACGTTTTCGTACTTTACGCCGTTTTCGATAGACGGTACGTTATAGGTAATGCGACCGTTTACGCTGTTCTTTACGGGCGCGGTATACACTTCACCGTCGGGAATATTCATACTTCCCGAACACTTGACAGCAGGTATGCCTTTGATAGAGAAAGTAAGGTCGGTATCCTTTGCCACGAGGCGAACTTTATCCGTTCTTTCCATAAGACTTTGGAGCGCATCCATCGCCTTATCCATTTTTGCGTAGTCCATACAGCACACGTCGAAGTAATAATCTTCAAACTCGTCGGTAGGAACGCCGGAAAGCTGAGCCATAGAATCGTTTGGATAGCGAAGTACTACCCAACGCGTTTTATTAACGCGTATTTCGTGATGTACGGGATATGAATACAAGCGCTTATATATTTCGTTTTTCTCGCTCGGAATGCCCGATAGATCGTAGGCGTTTTCGTTACCACGCACGCCGATATAACAGTCCATTTGCTCCATGCGGTACTTGGCAAAATCGGCAAGGAGCTTGCTGTGCTCCTCACTCGTGCCCGATATAAGCGTAGCGTTAACCTTCCCCTTATACGTTTCCACGAAAGGGTACGCGCCTACGTCGTACACCGCCTTAATAAGCTCGGTAACGAGAGGAGTGTCTACGTCGGTGGCTTCGATAAGCACTTTATCTCCTTTGCCGGCTTTGACCGAATAGTTAACGAGATTGGTTGCAAGTTTTCTTATTCTGGGATCAAGCATAATATTCTCCGTGTCCGCTCATTTTAATAGAGGCGGGAGTTTTTATATATTATACCCCTCTGACGCAAGAAAGTCCAATAATTTTTTGGAAATATAGGTCAAAACAGTAGAAATTTCAAGCGTTTCGTAGTATAATTGACGAGATGAGTCGTTTTGACTTAATTTTACAATAGTAAATTAACAATTCTATGGAGGAATTTTTATGGCATTAGTTACAAGTACCGAAATGTTCAAGAAGGCGTACGCAGGCGGTTACGCAGTAGGCGCGTTCAACGTGAACAACATGGAAATCGTTCAGGGTATCACCGAGGCTTGTCAGGAAGAGAAGGCTCCCGTAATTTTGCAGGTGTCTAAGGGTGCGCGCGCATACGCTAACCACAACTACCTCGTTAAGCTCGTTGAGGCTGCAGTTATGAACTGCCCCGATATTCCCATCGTTCTCCACCTCGACCACGGTCCCGATTTCGAGACCTGCAAGGCGTGCATTGACGGCGGTTTCACTTCCGTTATGATCGACGGTTCTCACCTCTCTTTCAAAGAGAACATTGAAGTTACCAAGAAAGTAGTTGAATACGCTCACGATCACGGCGTTGTTGTTGAGGGCGAACTCGGTACTCTCGCAGGTATCGAAGACGACGTTAAGGTTGAAGCAGGACAGGAGTCCTACACTAAGCCCGAAGAAGTTGAAGAATTCGTTACCAAGACCGGCGTTGACTCTCTTGCTATTGCTATCGGAACCAGCCACGGCGCTTATAAGTTCACCCCCGAACAGTGCACCGTTAACGAACAGGGTATCCTCGTTCCCCCCGCTCTCCGTTTCGATATTCTCGAAGAGATCTGCAAGATTCTTCCTAACTTCCCCATCGTTCTCCACGGTTCGTCTTCCGTTCCTCAGGAATACGTTAAGATGGTAAACGCTTTCGGCGGTAAGATGCCCAACGCTATCGGCGTTCCCGAAGAACAGCTCCGCGAAGCTGCTAAGCTTGCCGTTTGCAATATTAATATCGACTCTGACCTTCGTCTTGCAATGACCGGTACTATTAGAAAGTTCTTCGCAGAACATCCCGACAAGTTCGACCCCAGAGAATACCTCAAACCCGCAAGAGCGAACATCAAGGAAATAGTTCGTCACAAGCTTGTTAACGTTCTCGGTTGCGCAGGCAAGGCTTAATAAAATCCCTTTTCTGCAAATGAACGGCAAGAGCCTGCCCTACAAACAATTCGAATAATTACAAACCCCTCTTTCGAGTAAATTGAAAGAGGGGTTTTGTTTTACAAAATATGCAACAGACCGACAAAATTTCTCTTTCGGTCTGTTTTTGTTGCTTTATAATGTATGTAAAACTTATTTAATTTCATCTATTGACAATCGAAATTTTTGTCCGTTAGAAAACTTCAGAATCAAACTATTACCTTCTTCGGAAAATGTTGCAAAATAGTATTCTTTTATCATAGCCTTTAAATCTAATATAATTGAATCTGTGTCCACCATATATTTGAATTGCACATTTGCAGTTTCGGTCTTCGGTAAACAAACGTCTTCTCTCTTGGATCGTTTTAAACTTTCTTTCATTTTTTAGTTCTCCTTTTGTTTTTCAGTTTTGCGCTTCACTGTAATCATATTATACCATCTATAATGGAAACATGCAAGCTTTTGTTTCCGTTTTAGATGATAATATTTTGTAGGAGATTGACGAATATTGTATGAATTTATCGCTATTTGCCGAAAGGTTGTCTGACTTACTTTTTGAAGCCGATCTAAACCCACCTGCTTTTGCTAAAATTATGGGTTGCGGACGGTCTTCTGTAAATCGTTATTTATCTGGAAGAAAAATGCCAACGGTTGAAATGTTGGTAAAAATGGCTGATCATTTCAAATGTTCGACCGATTTTTTGCTTGGTCTTGAGGATGAAAATTACAATCACCATTTTGTTTCCCCTCCACCCTTTAGCGAACGTTTATCCCAAATACTTGAATATTTTGGAATAAGTAGATACAAATTAGAAAAAATAACCAGCATTTCCGAATCTACGCTTTTCTATTGGGCAAAAGGTCAAACCTCTCCCACCATTGAAAAAATCATAGTTATTGCCAAAGCGCTTGATTGCACCGTTGATTTTATAATCGGTCGTACAAAATCTTAAGTCTATGGAATTAAAAGAAATACAAGAGAGCTTGCGTGAGATATATTCCCTGCTCTTGATACGTTTGCAAAACTTTGCAAGATTTTGGACGTAAAGGCAGATTATATTTTAGGTATTTCCGAAATTTGAATATGAGATTAATATTTGTATAAATAAGAATGTGCGTCCTTATGTCCGTTCCAGATAGCCACCACATTCTCTTCAGTAACGTAGCCTCGGTCAAACGCTTCCTGCAAGGAATAGAAGCTACCGTCTCTGAGCACCAGTATTTTATCGTCGCTGTTATAAATGAATTTTTTACCACATACGGTCTCTTCCATTATAACGTCGGTAGTGTACGAATAGGATAAAATTACTGCTTCACTGCCGTCAAACGATCCATAGTAGTTCACTACTCCTACGTAGAATATCGATGCATTTTCATCATCTGAAAGATAGTAGTCGAAATACGCTTGCTTGATGCGCCGTTCATCTTCCTCGGACAAATATTTATTTGTACCGTTCTTATCGTGATAATATTTTATAGCAAGCAGATCCTGCCTCGAAATAAAACCCTTTTCGTAAGCTTCGCTCAAAGAATAGAACCTACCGTCTTTCCATGCCACGTCTTTGTTTCCACTACCATAAGTAAAGGTTACGCCGTCGATTTCCACGGTTTCAATTGCCGTAGTATAATCAACACCACGCACGTCTGTCATTACGATTACGCAGTCGTTATACGTTCCGCTGTAACTCACAATAAATACGTCACTGAGTGAAAGACTTTCATCTTTCATTTTTTCTAGTACGGTTTTTTTGATTTCAAGGGCAATAGCCGGATCGAGATACTCGAGCGTGGGATATTCCTGCTCTTCGGGATCACAGGCAGTGAAAAGACTTGATAAGAGTATGAGACAGGCGGTTAGAAGTAATATGAGTGAATTTCTGATTTTTATCATAATTTTTTCTCCTTTTAGCTTTTTAACTATATGACAAC
>JAFTMM010000030.1 GCA_017452405.1 Clostridia bacterium
AAGCGTGTTGACTACTCAGGTCGTTCGGTTATCGTTGTCGGTCCCGAGCTCAAGCTTTATCAGTGCGGTCTTCCCAAAGAAATGGCTCTCGAACTCTTCCGTCCTTTCGTTATGGAGGAACTCGTTAAGCAGGGCAAGGCTCACAACATAAAGAGCGCTAAGCGCGTAGTAGACCGCGCAGACAACAGCGTATGGGGCGTACTCGAAAAGGTTATTAAGGACCACCCCGTACTCCTCAACCGTGCGCCTACGCTCCACCGTCTTGGTATTCAGGCGTTCGAGCCCGTACTCGTTGAAGGCAGAGCAATAAAGCTCCATCCGCTTGCCTGCGGTGCGTTCAACGCGGACTTCGACGGCGACCAGATGGCAGTACACGTTCCGCTTTCACTCGAAGCGCAGGCAGAGGCGCGTTTCCTTATGCTCGCTTCCAATAATATTCTCAAGCTCTCCGACGGCAGACCTGTCTGCACGCCTTCGCAGGACATGGTACTCGGCGTATATTACCTTACTATCGAACGTCCGGGCGCTAAGGGCGAGTTCAAAGTCTTTGCAGACACTGACGAAGCTAAGATGGCGTACGCTAACGGCGAAATCGAGCTTCAGTCCAGAATTAAAGTGCGTCTTTTCCGTGAAATCAACGGCGAGATTAAGCATAAGCTCGTAGAGACCACCGTCGGCAAGATCATATTTAACGAGGCTATCCCTCAGGATCTCGGCTTCGTTAAGCGTGAAACCGAGGACGATATGTTCAAGCTCGAAATCGACAAGGTAGTTGATAAGGGCGTACTCGGCGATATCGTTGACGTAACGTTTAAGCGCAAGGGCGCTACCGAAACCAGCAAGGTTCTCGATAATATTAAGGCGCTCGGTTATAAATACTCCACCGTTGGCGCAATCACGACTTCGGTATTCGATATGCACATTCCTCCCGAGAAGAAAGATCTCGTTGCAGAGGGTGACGCTAAGGTTATCGAGATCGAACAGCTTGCAAGCGAGGGATTCCTTACCGACGAGGAGAGATACAACAAGGTTATCGCCGTTTGGAAGGACATCAACAAGCGTATGAGCGATACCATGAAGAAGCGTTTCACCACCTTCAACCCCATCTCTATGATGGCGACGTCGGGTGCGCGTGGTTCGATTACTCAGATCATTCAGCTTGCCGGCTGGCGTGGACCAATGGTTAACCCGCAGGGTAAGACGCTCGAAGTGCCCGTTAAGAGCAACTTCCGTGAAGGTCTTTCCGCGCTCGAATACTTCATCGCATCTCACGGTGGACGTAAAGGTCTTGCAGATACCGCGCTTAAAACGGCAGACTCCGGTTATCTTACCCGTCGTCTCGTAGACGTTGCTCAGGACGTTATCGTTATGGAAGAGGACTGCTGTGAAGGTATGCCTCCCAAGGGAATTAAGACCTTCGCTATCGTTGAAGGCAACCCTTCCGTAGTCGAACTCGACGTTGAAAGCGAAGAAGAAAAGGCTATGGCGTACTCGCTCATCTTCGATAAGAAAGCGCCTAAGTACACCGTTGACGAACTCCGCAACCCTCAGACGGGCAAGCTTATCGTTCAGGCTTACGGTAAGATTACCGAGGACAAGGCAAAAGAGCTTATGACCTGCGGTATCAAGGAAGTGCGCGTAATCGGCTCGCTTATCGAAAGTCTTGAAGACAGACTTAACGGCAGATATACCGCCGAGGACGTTATCGATCCCAACACCGGTGAAGTTATTATCGGCGTGAACGAAATGGTTACCGAGGATAAGGCTAAGGCGATCACCGCAGCAGGTATTGCTTCTGTTAATATCAGAACGGCTCTTACTTGCCGTAGTCGTCACGGTATGTGCGCTAAGTGCTACGGTAAGGATATGTCCAACGGCTTGCCTATCAGAATCGGCGAGGCTGTCGGTATTATCGCAGCGCAGTCCATCGGTGAGCCCGGTACTCAGCTTACCATGCGTACCTTCAAGCGCGGTGGTGTAGCAGCGGCAGACGATATTACTCAGGGTCTTCCCAGAGTAGAGGAGCTTTTCGAAGCGCGTAAGCCCAAGGGCGTTGCGACCGTATCGGCTAGTGACGGCGTAATCCGTATTCAGGAAGAAAACGGCAGACGTGACGTTATCGTTACCACCGACGACGGCAAGGAAACCGCTTACTCCATTCCTTACGCAGCGAAGCTCAAGCCCGCTATCAAGAACGGTGCGAAGATCTCCGCAGGCGATCCTCTCACCGAAGGTCCTATCAACCCTCACGACATTCTTGCTACCAAGAACAAGAACGCCGTTCAGGAATACCTGCTTAAAGAAGTTCAGACCGTTTACCGCAGTCAGGGCGTTAAGATAAACGACAAGCATATCGAAACTATCGTTCGTCAGATGCTCAAGAAGGTAAGAGTGGAATCGAGTGGTAGCACCGATCTTCTTCCCGGTAGTATGGTAGACATCAGCGAGTTTATGGAAGCCAATATGAAGACTATCGAGGCAGGCGGTATCCCCGCGCAGGCTAAACCCACGCTCCTCGGTATCACCAAGGCGGCTCTCGCTACCGATTCCTTCCTCTCTGCAGCTTCCTTCCAGGAAACCGCAAGAGTGCTTACCGAAGCAGCTATCAAGAATAAGCGCGATCCGCTTCGTGGCTTGAAGGAAAACGTAATTATCGGTAAACTTATCCCCGCAGGTACGGGTATCAAGACTTACCGCAACCTTTCTCCGCTTGAAAAGAAACCCGTAGTGGTTAAGGAAGAAAGCGCAGAAGTAGAAAACGTAGAAAGCGTTGAAGCATTAGAAAACGTAGAAAACGTAGAAAACGTGGAAAACGTAGAAAACGTAGAAAACGTAGAAAACGTGAACGTTGAAGCGTCTGTTGAAAGCGCAGAAGCTTAATAATTAAATCGGGGAAACCTAAAATTAGGTTTCCCCGAACTGCTATAATCTTGCGTAACGCCCTCGGCTTCGCCGTGAGTGTGACGGTAGTCGCGCAATAGCGACATTTAAGGATTAAAATGGAAAAGTTAGGTGTAATCGGAATAATCGGCGCAATGGACGTCGAAGTGGAAGGCATTATAGCGCAAATGACGGATGTGAAGAGGACTAAGCTCGGCGGTTCGACTTTTTATAGTGGCGTAATCGGTGGCAGAAGCGTGGTTGCCGTACAGAGTGGTATCGGCAAGGTAAACGCGTCTTTCGTCGCGAGCGCGCTTGCGCTTAAGTTCGGCGCGGAAAGTATTCTCATGACAGGCGTTTGCGGTGGAGTGGGGCTTGCGCCTCTCGTGCCCGTAGTTCCCGACGGCTTCGTTCAACACGACGTGGACATGATAGGGGAGGCGAAAGGACATATTGACGTCGTTGACGAAATAGTAATTAAGCCCGACAGCGAACTATCCTCGCTTCTTGCCCAAGCGTCGGACGGCGTGCGCGGAATTATGGCTACGGGCGAGCAGTTTATAGGCAGTCCGTTGCAAATCGACGCAATATTAGCCGATTTTCCGAACGTGATTGCGGTGGATATGGAATCAGGCGCAGTAGCGCAAGTATGCGCAAGGCTGGGCGTAAAGTTCGCTTGCATCAAAATCATATCGGACGGCGGTGACGAAAACGCATACTACGACTTCAAAACCGAAGCGTCGAATAAATCTATAAGTTCGGTATTGAAGGTTTTAAATGAAAAACCGTTATAAGAAATGACATATCTCCAAGTATAAGCACCCCGAAAGTTGGACTTTCGGGGTGCAAATCATTTGAAATACGTTTTTTGGCAATAATAATTACCATTTTTGCTCCAGATAATGGTATTATGCCACATTATTTGGATAAAATCAACAATATTTAAGGTTTCCAAAGAAAATTACGTGGCAGTAGGGTTGCACTTTCTTTACATATTTCCTAATATCTTATGAAGCAATCTATATAATTCCACTGCTTCTTGCGGAGCGAGTTTAACGCAACCCGCTACTTTTTGCGGAACGTCAAGCGCTTTATCCTTTAACGCTTCGCCTTTGTCGGTGATTTTGACGTTAAGCACACGCTCGTCCGTGGTGGAGCGAGTTCTGCAGACGTAGCCTTTGGCTTCCAGATTTTTCAGCACGGGTGTGAGTGTTCCCGAGTCAAGATATAGCTTTTCGCCCAACTCTTTTACGTTGACTTCTCTTTTTTCCCAAACTACCATTAATGCTAAATACTGCGTGTAGGTCAGATCAAGCACGTCAAGGTAGGGGCGGTATCTTTTGACAATCTCTTTGGAGCAGGCGTAAAGCGGGAAACATATCTTGTTTTCAAGTTTTAGTACGTCGTATTTATCCATAGTAATTTTCTGATTTACTCCGTTTTTTCGGTTTTCTCTTCAATGTATTTTTTAGCAAACGCTTTTACGTCATCGAGGTCTTTTTCGTTCGGTCTGCCCTTGTGGAAAATGGCAAACGCGCCACGGCAATGGAATTCCTCCTCCGCCATTTTTACGCCGTACTTTTCCGCAAGCTTCTTGACCTTTTTATAGGTTGAGCGGACGAGAGCCGCCGTACTGATATTAACGATTTCGCCGATATTTTCCTTGTTCGTTTCAATAAACTCTTTAACGGACTTATCCACTCCGCCTGCGTATACCGAACTGCCGAGGAAAAGTACGTCGGTTTTTTCGTCAAGGGGAACGGTAACGTCCTCCGCCGTTACGCCCAGCTCCTCCGCAATAGCATTAGCAAGACGCTCAGTATTTCCCGATCTTGTATAATAACGAATAGCGATTTTCATCCCAATAGCTCCTTTATTTTTTCTTCTAACTTTTCAGGTTTGGTGGTAGGCGCAAAGCGATCTACTACGTTACCCTCACGGTCAACGAGGAACTTGGAGAAGTTCCACTTGATTCTACGACCGAACGTACCGCTTTTCTGCGATTTAAGATAGGTGTAGATGGGCGCTTCGTTCTTGCCGTTTACTTCGATCTTTGCAAACTGTCTGAAAGTTACGCCGTAACGCATCTGGCAAAATCCCACGATTTCGTCTTCCGTGCCCGGCGCTTGATGACCAAACTGATTGCAAGGGAAGTCGATAATTTCCAACCCTTTTTCTCCGTACTTATCATATAAGTCCTGCAAGCCCGCATACTGCGGAGTAAAACCGCAACCGGTCGCAGTATTAACGACGAGAAGAACCTTTCCCTTATAAACGGAGAAGTCTACCTCTTCGCCCTTAGCGTCTTTCATTTTAAAATCATAAATATTCATTTATAGCCTCTGAATAATTTTGTCAAATTAAATTGTATACAATCTAATTTCTATATCATATTATCATAAGATTAAACTTATGTCAAGTATTTTATTCCATTCTTTATTTATCCATAAGTATTTTTTCGTATCCTCTTGACGGATTAGGAAAAAGGTGTTAGAATATTTTTAAGGTGTGGGCTTATAATGGGGAAGGAGGAACATGAAAAAAGTTATCGTTACGTTTATTGCGATAGTAGCGTTATTATCCACCTGCGTTTTATTGCTTATTATTACGGGTTGCGGTGATCGGAGAACGGAGACGATCCCATATCCGAAGTATTAAAATACACGTTAAGTGAGGACGGAGCATCGTATATTGTCGTTGGTGTGAACGATTTTACCGCAGAAGAGATTGTAATTCCGTCAATGCACGAAGGCCTTCCCGTTACCGATATAGGGGCTGGTGCTTTTTCGGATTGCTTTAATTTGTCGAGTATAACTATTCCCGAAGGAATAAAAACTATACAACCATTCGCATTCTATTTTTGCGTTAAACTTTCGAGCGTAGAATTACCTAATAGCGTTACGCACATAGGTAAAGAAGCATTTTCAGCGTGTAGTAATCTTACGTCCATTACTTTGGGCGAGAACGTCTGCGAAATAGCCGACGATGCGTTTTACTTAAGCGATAAAATAATTGAGATATATAACAAATCGTCGTTAAGCATAAAGGCAGGCGAAAACGGTTATGGTGGCATTGCTCTGCACGCTAAGGACGTTTATACGTCTATGGATGAAAAGAGCAATCTAACCGAAACATCGGATGGGTTTATTTTCTATAATGAAGATGGGAATTATTATCTGATGGGACACAAGCGAAACGTTAGATTGCTTGAGCTTCCGTCCAGCATAAAGGGTAACGGATACTCTATTTATCCAAATGCCTTTGCATATAGTTTGAATTTGGAATCTATTGTTCTCCCTAATAGTGTTAAAGAAATCCAAGAAAATGCTTTTTTAGGATGCTACGTACTGATTGAGGTGAAAAACGATTCTGCTTTAACCATAGTGGCTGGTTCTAA
>JAFTMM010000031.1 GCA_017452405.1 Clostridia bacterium
AAATACTCATTGCCATTTCGTCGTGCTCTGCCTGCGATAAAAGATCGGCTGCTAAAAATTCAGGACTTGCCGAATTATCTGCTACTATCAGTATTTCACTCGGACCTGCAATCATGTCAATTCCTGCCGAGCCGAAAATCTGTTTTTTAGCCTCGGCAACGTACATATTACCCGGTCCGCATATTACGTCAGCCTTAGGCACGCTTTCCGTACCGTAAGCCATAGCCGCTATTGCCTGCGCTCCGCCCACTTTAAAAATTTTGGAAACTCCGCATTCTGCTGCGGCTACAAGCGTAAGCGCTGTAGCGCCCGGCGTGCACATAATAATGTCTTTGACGCCGGCAACGTAAGCCGGAACTGCCGCCATAAGAACCGAACTCGGATAAGCTGCTTTACCACCAGGAACGTATATTCCTGCCCTTTCTACGGGTCGAATCATATATCCGGTTTTGCCACCGTCGGCGTTGGGAGACAACTCTCCCTCAAGTAGTTGCTTTTTGTGATAGTCTTCTATATTCTTTTTAGCTTTACGAAGAGCGGAAAGCAATTCGGGAGAGACTTCCTCATACGCCTTTTTAATCTGTTCGTTACTAATAATTACGTTATCCGGAGTAGCGTCGAATTTATCAAACTTAGCGGTATATTCAAACAGAGCCTCGTCTTTTCTTACTCTTACGTCGCTAAGAATCTTTTCTACTCGTTCTTTTATGCTATCGGACAAGGTTTCTACTCGAGAAAATACTCTTTCAAGACCTTTAGTTTTATTCAATATAAGCATATTGTCGTTCCTTATATGTTTTCTTTAATTTTTTCAAGCAATTCAAGCAAACCTTTCTTTGTCTTAAGACTAACTCGATTTACCACCAACCTTGCGCTACACGAACAAACTTCTTCAAGAACTTGAAGTCCGTTAGCTTCCAAAGTCTTTCCACTTTCCACAATATCTACTATAACGTCGGCAAGCCCGATAATAGGCGCAAGCTCTATTGAACCGTGCAATTTGATTACGTCTATAGTCTTTCCTTTTGCGCCAAAATATTCTTTGGTAATTTTATCGTACTTTGTGCCTACTTTGAGAATACCGCCGGCGTTCGTAAGTGAATCAGGATAACCGCATACGCACATTCGGCATTTACCGAATTTCAGATCAAGCATCTCGTAAATATCTCGGTCAGCTTCAAGAAGAGTATCCTTGCCCACTACTCCAAAATCGGCGACACCTCTTTCAACGTAAGTAGGTACGTCGCTAGGCTTAACAAAAACGAATTTAAACTGTCCGCTATTGTCATATAGAACGAGTTTACGCGTTTCTATTTTGAGTTCGTCAAGCTTTAGCCCGCACTTTTCAAGAATTTCGGTCGCCTTTTGCGCAAGTCTTCCTTTTGCTAATGCTACGGTTATCATGCTTTACCTCCGCTTGCGAGATCAAGTTCCACTACGTCCCCGTCAAAGATAATCGCTTTTGAGATACTCTTTGATTTGCAATAATTAATCAAATCGTTCTCGTCTCCGAAAATTCTTACAACGCGATTTTTCTTGCGTAAAGTAACCAAGGTTTTTCTGATCAATGCTTCGTCTGCATTAATTACTACGTACGCTATATCTGCCGAAGGCGCTTTTTCCCAAATTCCGCGAATTTTCAAAGCGCTCATAAGGCGCTTTACGCCAATACCGAAACCGACTGCATCGGTTTGTTTACCCATTCGATCACAAAGTCCATCATATCTACCACCGTCGAGAATGGAAGATCCAACTCCTTCGCAAATTCCTTTAAACACTATGCCGGTATAATAATTATTACAAGATACGAGACCAAGGTCGATGGATATGTACTTTTCAAGTCCCATCTCTTTCATTTTTGCCAAGATTTCGCGGAGATTATCTATAGCGGACTTACTCTTATTATTGTTGCAGATAGACAATGCTTTGTCAAGAATTTTTACGTCACCGAACAATGAAGGCAGACCTAGCATACTTTCTTTTTTACTCTCGTCGACTTGAGTGTTAGTAAAGAAAAGCTCTACACCTATCATATCTTTTTTGTTAATTAATGCTTTAAGTTCAACAATTTTTTCAGCGTCAAGTCCAGCTTCTTCGGCAAGACCTTCAAAATAACCGACGTGACCAAGCTCTATCTTGAAATCCTTTATGCCCGTAGCAAGCAATGAATCGATTGCCATAGTAAGTAGTTCGATTTCGCCGTCAATACCGGTTTTACCAAGAAGTTCCACACCCATTTGCGCAAACTCACGGTCACGCGCTGAATTAGCGTCACTTAAATACTCGAATGAATCAAGAGAATAGTACATGCGCTGAATACCGCTCATGCTCGTCAAATACATTCTGCATACCTGAATCGTAGGATCTGCGCGAAGCGCAAGCAGATTTCCGTCCGTATCCGTTAACTTAAACAGCTTATTCCCTGCTAAAGCTCCGTCAGCCGTGAACAAATCATAATATTCAAGAGTAGGCATGCTTACTTTTTTGTAACCGTATGAAGAAAATACGGAAGCCAGACTATTTTCAGCCTTTTCTTTATTGTGACAGTCGTCAGGCAAATAATCCTGCATGCCAAAAGGTAATTGTACTTTATTCATATTATTAACCTTTATAGTTTTAATTACTTTAACGCGTTAAAGCGATAAAC
This sequence comes from Clostridia bacterium, assembly GCA_017452405.1. GTDB lineage: Bacteria > Bacillota > Clostridia > Christensenellales > Pumilibacteraceae > Protoclostridium. Next base: position 2,648 of record JAFTMM010000031.1, read on the forward strand.
AATTAAAGCGATTATAACAGATGATAAAATTTCTGTCAAGTAAAATAAATCAGTTAAGCGAAAGAGTTTTAATAAATTCGCTCTTTTCACTTGCGCCTGCTGACAATAATTTGCGTACGTTATCGTCCTTTAACAAATCGTCACTAAGGCTCTTGGCTTTCTTTATTAATTCTGCGTTGATTTTAACGCCTTCAAACACGGTATTCTTGCCGTGTTGTCTTGTGCCGAGGAAATCCCCTGCTCCTCTTGCATCGAAGTCATATTCGGCAAGTTTGAAACCGTCCGAACATTCACATAAATAGGAAATTCTGTCCGAAATTTTATCCGACTGAACGATAAAGCAATAACTTTCCCTTCCGTCACGCCCTATTCTGCCCCTAAGCTGATGAAGCTGACTCAAGCCAAAATAGTCAGCTCCGAAAATTACCATCGTAGTTGCTTCTTTTACGTCGATGCCGACTTCAATCACGGTAGTACTTACTAGTACCGACGTATCGCCGTTAGCAAAAGAGTTCATAACCTTTAGCTTTTCGCTCTCTTTTTGACTGCCGTGCAAAAGCGCTAATTTGACGTTTTTTAACGCTCCACGTGATAATTCTTCATATAGACCTACCGCAGATACCGCAGAATCACTTTCAATTCTCGGACATACGATATACGTTTTTTCTCCTGCATTTGATTTTTTTTCAATGTATTCATACATTGCGCCCAACTTTCTTTCGGGAACGACTGCGGTTTTTACGTTACTTTCGTTAGGTCGCGAGTTTAGAGCTACCGTATCAAGCTGACCATATAAAGAAAGTGCTAACGTTCGCGGAATGGGGGTTGCCGTCATTACGATATTATCGGCGGTTTCAGACTTATTTTCCAAACTTCCGCGTTGGCAAACGCCGAAGCGGTGTTGCTCGTCCACAATCGTAAGCGCAAGATTGGCGTAATTAACGCCCTTTCCGATAATGGCGTGCGTGCCGATTATTACGTCCGCCACACCGTTTTCGATGTCAACGTAAGCACGCGCGCGTTCCGAGCTTTTCATCGAACCCGTCAATAACCTGACCGTTTTGCCTTTATCTTTGAAAAATTCAAGCGCTTTTTCGTAATGTTGAGATGCAAGTATTTCCGTGGGCGCCATTATAGCGCACTGATAACCGGAAAGAGTCGCATAGTACGCAGATAAAAAAGCCACAATCGTTTTTCCGCTACCTAAGTCACCCTGGAGCATTAAATTCATTCTGTTTTCCGAATGAAACCCGTGCACGATTGAACTG